>JALUUA010000217.1 GCA_027021605.1 Candidatus Bipolaricaulota bacterium
GTTGGGCTCGGAATCCCGGGAACACCCGAGCGCAGGGCGTCCTGCAGGGGCGCGAGGGGCCCGGCGTCCACGACGACGGTCATGAGCCCGAAGCCCAGGAGGGCCCAGAGGGAGCCGAGCATCCCCTCGCCCACGCGGTAGCAGGTTCCGCTCGCACAGCCCCCGGCGAGCACCATCCCGGCCCCGAAGACGAAGCCCCCGAGGGCGTTGGCCGCAGGCCAGAGGGGCGGCACGTCGGGCTCAAAGAGCCCTTCCCCCGCAAGCAGAAGGGCCTGCAGTCCCACGAGTTGGACGACCACGGCCAGGGCCCACGTCCGCAGCAGCGTCCCATCCCGAAGGAGCACCACGTCCCGAAAGGCGCTGTTGACGCAGAAGCGCCCCCGCTGGAGCGCCCAGCCGAACGCCAGCCCCACCGTCAAGCCCGTAAGCACCTCGATGGCCATAGGATCACCAGCACGTGCTCCTGTGCTCCTCCTGTCCCGCAAGGGGGGAGCGCTCGAGGGGCCCGCCCCGGCGCTTCCACTCCGCCAGGCCCCCGTCGTAGACCCGTGGAGAGAGCCCCAAGAGCGTAAGGGCCACGTACACCAGGGAGGCCCGCAGCCCCGTCTCGCTGTAGATCACCACGTCTCGTGAGGGGGGCGGGGAAACGCCCGCCTCCCCAGCCCTCAGGGACAAGAGATGAGCCCTCCGGAAGCGCCCGTCGGCGCGCAGGAGCCCCTCGGGAGGAAGGAGGCGGGCACCGGGGAGATGGCCCCCTTCGTATTCGGGCCGTGTGCGGGCGTCTACGAGCACCAGGGACTCGGAGTCGTCCCCCGCCTCCAGGGCCGCCCGAAGCTCCTCGAACCCGATGAGCACCTCGGGGCGCGTTTGAGGCTCAAACGTCGTGGGCTCGATCGCGGGCGGGTCCGTCACGAGTTCGCCCCCCTGGGCCTCCCACGCGGGCAGGCCGCCGTCCAACAGCCTCACGTCGGGGTGGCCCAAGTAGTCGAGGACCCAGAGGAGCCGGGCGGCCCACACCCCCTCGCCGTCGTCGTAGACGACCACGGTCTTTTGCCGTGAGACGCCCGCGCGCTCCAGGGCTGCGATAAGCTGCGGCAGCGGCGCGAGCTTCCGGGGGACCTCCTCCCACGTGTGGAGGTCGAGGTCCCAGACGTTCGCCGCCCCCGGGAGGTGCCCCCGGCGGTACCGAAGCGGGGGGCGCGCGTCCAGCACTTTTACACCTTCCTCGCCCAAGAGCGCGAGAAGCTCCCGCGGCGCGACGAGGCGGTCGCGGGCGTACCCCCGGGAGAGGGCCACGAGCCCGTACGCCCCAGAGCCCAGGAGCCCCGCGAACACCCCGGCCTGCACTGCCAGGGCCAGGAACCGCCTCCGCGTCCAGCCTTCCGTTCTCATGCCCATCATGTACCCGTCATGCCATCACGCACACGCATGGGATGGGATGGGAATGGGCCGTGGGCGCCCACCTCACACGTGCCCGCAGCAGGGGAGGGCACAGCCGTGCCCTGCTGCGGGGGGATGGACCACCGGCAGCGAGCCCAGGGCCACGCCCTCGACGGGCGGCACCTGCGTCCTCAGCACGACTGCACCCACGGGGTTCGGCCCCGCCTCGATCGTCTTGGCTACCCCCAAGGAAGCGACGTCCACCACGACCACGACGTTTTGGTTGTGCACGGGGACGTAGAACTTGGAGCCGTCGAGCGCAAAATCTCCCGCTACAGGGTTGCCGCCCTCGATCAGGGGGACGCTCCCCATAATCTTCAGA
>JALUUA010000218.1 GCA_027021605.1 Candidatus Bipolaricaulota bacterium
GCGGCGGCCCCGTTGAGCCTCTACTATTCGGGCGTCCGCCAACCTCTGGAGGAGCTTGCGCACGAAGGGCTCCGGGAGCCCGCCCCTTTGCGCGATCTCGCGGGCCGAGAGCGGCCCCTGCCCGTACGACGCCGCCAGCTCCAGCACCGCCCGCAGCCCGTAGTCGCTTCGCTTTGTGAAGACCATCGTCGTACGCCTTTAGAGAATTAATACTCTTTCGATCCTGTATTCTAGAATAGGACCGCCCCGACCCGCCGTCCATGACGTTCCTCAGGAGGGTGGCTGATTCCAGTCAGCTTGGGTTGGAAGTGGAAGCCCGAGATCAGCGCAGGACGCCCAGCGTCGAGAGGACGATCAGCACGAGCAGCACGAGCCCCGTCCCCAGGGCGGCAAACCCGAACCCGCGGGCCAATCGCTGGGCCCACCGCGGCGGCGGCGGGACCCGCCTCTGCTCGACCTCCCCCGTGCGCACCAGGCGCTCGTACTCCGCGGGGTGCTTCTCGCGGTACTCGCGCTCGGGCATCACGCCCAAAAAGATCACCAAGTCCATCGGAAAGCTCCCCGGCCGCAGGTGCGTGTTGAAGAAGTGCACGGCGAAGATGAACCCCACGGCCAGGAGCGCCTCCTCGCTGTGGACGATGAACGCGACGTTTAAGACCCAGCCGGGGAAGATCAACGTGAAAAACTCCTTGAACCAGAGGATCAGCCCGCTGGTCCCGATCACGGCCACCCCCCAGAAGACGGCCCAGTAGTCGAACTTCTCAAAGTACGTCCAGCGGTCGAACCTCGGGGGCTCCCCGCGCAGCCCGAGGAACCAGGCGAACTGCTGGGCGAAGTGCCGAAAGTCCTCGAGTCGGGGGATCATCGAGTGGGGGCCGAAGACCTTGTCGAGCGTAAGGCCCTCACTACGGAGCACCTCGCCGAGGCGGTGGACCATCGTAAAGAGGTGGGTGAAGAAGTACCCGAACGTGACGAGGGCGAAGAAGCGGTGGAAGGCTGCGGCGGCGGGCACCCCGCCCAGCCCCCAGGCGAGGGCCTGGGCCCAGGAGGACTCGCTGTAGAGCAGGATCAGCCCGGTGAGCGCCAAGCCCAAGAAGCTGATGACCACGCTCAGGTGGAGCCCGACCTCCAGGGGACCGAAGCGGCGGATGTAGGTCTCTTCTCGTTCTCGTTCTCGTTCTCGTTCCCGTTCTTGCTCCTGTTCTTGTGGTTGCTCTTCTACGAGTTCCTCCCGCGGCTTGGCCTTCGGCTCGGCGCTCACGACTTCCCGGCTCCCTTCCATGGCGATCTTCCCCTTTCAAGCCGCCCGCGCCCGGCGGTGGAGCCCTCCGAGGGCCGGGATCAAGTACCCGCGCACGACCCACAGCAGCGTGTGGAGGCCGAAGACGCCGAAGACGCCGACGAGCAACAGGGTCATGAAGAGCCAGACGGCGTAAAGCCCCCTGGGGGCGCTCCGCGGGTCGCGGGGGTTGACGTGGGGGATGAACTCCACGAAGTTCTCGTTCGCGCGCGGATGGCACTTGCGGCACGTCCCTTGGAGGTTCTCCCGGGAGAGGGTGGAGCCGGGCTCCTCGGCGGGGAGGATGAGGTGGTTCCCGTGGCAGTCGGCGCAGGTCGCCACCCCGGCGTAGCCCAGGGCCGTCACCTGCCCGTGGTAGGTCTCGCGGTACGTCTCAAACAGCTCGGGGTGGCACTCCGCGCAGGCCAGGACGCTGGCCAGGCGGAAGCCCCTCTCGTAGGGCGGCGGGATCGCGTGGGTCCGGTGGCAGTCGATGCAGGTGGGCGCCTCCTCGGGCGGGAGCCGACCGTGGACGCTCTTTTGAAGCTCCTCGAGCACGCCGAGGTGGCAGGTCCCGCACGTCTCGCCCACCCGATCGCGGTAGAGCCTCGAGCGCGGGTCGTCGTTGGGCCGAATGTCGTGGGAGCCGTGACAGTCCACGCAGGTGGCGGCCACGAGCAGCCCGCCCTTGAGCAACCCCTGTCCGTGGACGCTCTCCAAATACTGCTGGTACGCCTCGGGGACGGGGATCTCGTGCGCGCGGGCCAGCTCGACGTCCCCGTGGCACCGCCCGCACGTCCTCGGGAGGTTAAACGGGAAGACCCGCGACTGCGGGTCCCCCTTGGGACGGATGTCGTGGCCGCCGTGGCAGCTCCCGCAGGTGGGCACGTCGGGGACCCCCCGCCGCCACGCCTCCCCGTGGACGCTCTCCCCGTAGACCCGGACGATCTCCTCGTGACACCGGGCGCAGTTCTCGGGGCTCCGCGGGTCCTCGTGGGGCAGCTTCCGCGCCCCCTCGTGGCAGAGGGTGCAGAAGAACTCCCGATGCACGGACGCGGGCAGCTTGTCGTAGGGGTATTCTTGGTGACAGCGCCCGCAGTCCTTGGAGGAGAGATCCCCGCGGGCGGGCGCCGACGTCCCTTCCCCTCCACCTCCCCCTATCCCCGCGCCGACGGGCAGGAGAACCGAAGCGAGGAGAAGGGCGAGGGAAAGGAGCCCCCGCCTCGATCGCCTCCGCGGTCCCCAACCCCGATCCTTGCGCGCCATACGATCACGATCCCCTTCGCTCCTCCGCTGTCCATTGTGCCGGGGCGGCGAAAGGAGCGGTATGACCCGACGCAGCTTCGAAGCTGACCCCGATCAGAGGGGGGCTTGCGGATGACCTGCATCATAGAAAAAGATGACATTGTCCCGTATTATGGGTTGCGGAAGGGCGGCGACGACGAGGGGAGGCGAAACGGCATGAAGTCGCCGCGGGCTCAGGTCGGGACGGTGGTGCTGCTCGCCGTGCTGGCGGCAGGGCTGCTGATCGCGCTCAGCCAGCTCTCCGCCCTGCGGGAGCGGGCGGGGACGGACCTCCCCGTCCCCGCCCCGGCGGCGGGCGGAACGGCCTCTGAATCGGGAGCGACAGCGCAACCCGCTCCCGCGGGGCTGCGCCAGCCCACCCTGGGGGACCCCGAGGCGCCCGTGCTCATCGTCGAGTTCGCGGAGTTTTACTGTCCCTACTGTGCCAAGTTCACCTGGGAGACCTTCCCCAAGATCGAGGAGGACTACATCGCCACGGGCCGGGTGCGCTACGAGTTCCGCAACCTCGTGGTCCACGGCGAGGCCGCACTGCTGGCGGCGGTGGCGGGGGAGTGCGCCCACGACGGGGGGCGCTTCTGGTCCTATCTCGATCGGCTCTTCCTCGAGATCTTCCCGGGGCGAAACCTCTACCGTCGCAGGGAGCTGGGCGTGGACGACCTGGTGCGCCTGGCGGGGGAGGTGGGGCTGAACCCCGCGGAGTTCGCAGGCTGCCTGGAGGGCTACGCCTCCCACCGCGAGGGCTGCCGCGAGGCGCTGGACCGCTGCACCCGCGAGGGCGGGGGTGAGGGCGGGGGCGGGAATGCCCTCGGGTGCCGCGAGCGGTTCTATCGCTGCATGAGCGAGAACCCCCTGTACCGCGAGATCGTGGAGGACCGGGACAACCTCGACCTCTGGATCGAGCGGCTTCCCCCGGAGGATCGGGACAAGGCGGGGCGGATCGGGACGCCGACCTTCTTCATCAACGGGCGGATCCTCGTCGGGGCGCAGCCCTATCCGGTCTTCCGGGAGCGGATCGAGGCGGAGCTGGCGCGCCTCCGCGGGGAGGGATGAGGGATGAAAAGCGAAGCTCGACTCCGTCGAGCCGCCGGGGCGATCGTCGTCCTGGCCGCGTTGGGGATCGGCGTGTGCGGGTACCTGCTCTACGAGCACTACTGCGCTCCGATCGCCTGCATCGGGACCGGGTGTGCCCGGGTGGACGCCTCGCCCTACTCGGAGATCTTCGGCGTGCCGCTCTCCGCCCTGGGGCTCCTCTCGTATGGGGCGATTGGGGGGCTTGGGCTGGGAGCGCTCCGCCGGGGGGGTCCGCGGGCGGGGGCGTTCTTTTTGGGGATCTTCGGCCTGGCGCTGGTCGGCGTGCTCTTCTCGGCGTACCTCACCTACGTGGAGCTGGCGATCATCCGGGCGGTGTGCACGTGGTGCGCGACCTCGGCCGCGTTGATCGCGGCCATCTTCGGGATCTCGCTCTACGCGCTGCGCGCGATCCCGGCTCCGGCTCCGGCAGAGGAAGGGAGGGTCTAAGCATGGTGCGCGCATATCCGGTTGGGCGGGACCTCCCCAAGGGGGGGAGGAAAAGGGAAAACGGAGGAGGGACCCCTATGCGAACGACGAGCGGACGGGCGGGATGTCGGGGCGAGTGTGCCCGGATCTTCGAGGGGCTGAGCCCCCAGGTCGTGGAGAAGATCCGGGGCATGAGCCGCACCCTGCACTACCCGAAGGGGGAGATCATCTTCCAGGAGGGCGAGAGGGCGTTTGGCCTCTACGTCGTCTGCGAGGGGAAGGTGAAGCTGGCCAAGCACGCCCCCCACGGGAAGACGCAAATCCTAAAGCTGCTCGGCCCCGGGGAGATCCTGGGCGAAGAGACGATGTTCGACCGCGACGTCTACACGGCCTACGCCCGCACCCTGGAGGACTCGACGCTCCACTTCCTCGAGCGGGAGCCCCTCCTGGACCTGCTCCACCGCCACCCCGAGGTGGCGCTGCGGTTCATCCGCAAGCTGGCCCAGGAGATCAAGGGCTTCCAGGACAAGCTCCTCGAGACCTCCTACGAGGGGAGCCTGGAGCGGCTGAGCCGACTGCTGCTGCTCATGGCGTACAAGTACGGCATGGAGACCGACAGGGGGCTGGACGTCGGGGTGGAGCTCACCCGGCAGGAGCTGGCGGAGCTGGCCGGGGTCTCCACCGAGACGGCCATCCGCATCCTCTCCCGGCTGCGTGACCGCGGGTTCATCGCCCTGGAGGGCCACCGCATCTACATCCTCGATCCGGAATCCCTCAACGAGCTGGTCGAGCCCTTCCTCGTAACGCTCCAGGAGAACGTGCTCTAGCGTCTTCCGACCCTAGGGGGCTTCGGCTTTGCCGGCCCGAACTTCCCCTAGTCGCGTGGGGCTAAAAGGCAAAAGGGGGAGAAAAGGGGGAAGAGAAGGGGAGGGGAGGGAGCTTCGGCGGCTCCCTCCCCCGTGGGTATCGCGCCGTGCCGTGCCCTGCCCTGCCCCACCCTGCCCCGCCCCGCTGAGCCGAGGGGGAGGGGGGGTGCGCGCTACGGCTTACGGGGTTTGGGTCGCTGCGCCCGCGCTTCGTCGGAGCTCCTCGGCCATGGCCTGGATCTCCGTGAGGGTCGAGCGCATCTCGGCCCAGCCGTACCAGAAGGCGTAGTCCGGGTTGGCGTGGAAGGCCCCCTGGAAGGCCCGCATGCGGTACTCGAGGAACATCTTGTAGAGCTTCTGCTCGATGGGGGTGGCAGCCTCGTGGAACAGCAAAAGGTCCGGGTAGGCGAACTCGTAGATGTCGGGCTTCTCCAGGATGCCGTCCTCGTAGAGGGCCTCCACCACCCGAATGGCCTCCGCCAGCAGGGAGTCCGCCTGGCGGATGAGCTCATCGGCGTTCTGGAGCTCCTCCTCGGCGAAGCTGCGGGAGTGGCACTGGGTGCAGGTGTTGAGCATCTTCTCGCGCTCGACCTGCCAGGCTTCCTCCGTGAGGCGGGCCACGTCCGCGGCCTTAACGGCGTCCAGGCGGCCCGTGGGCTCCCCCGTCTCCGGGTTGAGGACCCCCAGGGCCTTGAGGATGGTCACGCGGTCCTCGGCCCACTGCGGGTCGTCGGGCAGCGGCAGCCGCACGGCCAGGAAGCCCCAGGCGGTGCGGACCTCGTGGTTCCCCTCCGGCATGTGACAGGTCTGGCAGCTCGGGGCTGCGGCCTCCTCGGGGAGCACGCCCTCCCGCTTGAGCAGGTAGCGCGTCCCGTGCTTGGAGGTCGTCCACATCTCCCACTGCGGGTGGTCGAAGCCCATGTGGCAGGTGGCGCAGGACTCGGGCTCGCGGGCCTCGGCCACCGAGAAGGCGTGCCGGGTGTGGCACGAGTCGCAGGAGGCCACCCCGTAGTCGAAGCCCTGGGCCTTGAGCTGGCGGATCTCCTCCTCGGTCTTGAGCCCGATCTTGTGGCACCCACCGCAGCCCTTCCGGCCCGAGATCAGCTCCAGGGGCTGGTAGTGGGTGGCGGGCATCGCGCTCATCGCCAGCCACGCCTTGGCGTGCTTCCCCTGGGAGAACTCCTCCACCCGCTGCGGGTGGCACTGGGCGCACGTCTGAGCCGTGGGCAGCTGCGCCTCGGCCACGTCCTCGGGGGTGGTGTGCTCGGAGCCGTGACAGCTCGAACAGCTCAAGCCCGCTTGGTACATCACGCTCTGCTCGAAGTCCCGGACCAGATTGGGGGTCACCTCGCGGTGGCAGTCCAGACAGAGGTCGCTTCGCTGCGCGCCCGCGGCGACCGCCTCCGCAGCCGTCGGCGGGCCGGTACCGGCGCTCCCCTCTTCCGACGAGGGGGCCTCCCCCGGCAGGAGGAGCGCGCCGACCAGGGCAGCCGCGAGCGCGGTCCCCAGCGCGACGATGAGCCATCTCTGCATCGTGGGTCACCTCTCCTCCCTCGCGTCTCCGTTTTGTCAGATAAAACGATCCGATGGTCGTCCATGGAGTACTGTACAGCGGGGCCCTTCTTCGGGCTATGAACGGGTTCACAGCGGGGGTTGATCTTAATCAGGGGGGACAGGCGAGGAGGCTCTCCCGCAGGGCGACGGGATCGACGGCCAGCTTCCGCCCGCGAGGGGCAACCCACCCGTGGGCCTTGAGCGCGGCGAGGTGCTTGTTGACCGCCTCGCGGGTGAGGCCCACCAGCTCGCCCAGCTCCGTCTGGGTCAGCTCGAGATCGATGAGCGTCCGGCCGTCGTCGAGGGGCCTGCCGTGCTCGCCCGCCAGGCGGAGCAGAAGGCGCACGAGGCGCTCGCCCGCGCGCCCGTAGTGGGTCTCTAGCAACAATTCCTCCGTCTGGTGGAGGCGGCTCAGCAGCCGCTCGAAGAGCCGCTCCGCCACGGAGGGGTAGCGCAAAAGAGCGGGAAGGTCCTCGCGGGCGAGGAAGAGCATTTCGGTGTCCGTGAGGGCCTCGGCGGTGGAGGCGTATTCCGTGCAGCCGGCGAGCGTCTCCTCCCCCAAGAGGCCCGTCGTCCCCAGGATCTGGAGGATCTGGCGCTGGCCGTCGAGCGCCCGCTTGTAGAGCTTGACCTTGCCCCGGTAGAGGATGTAGAGCCCAAACGCGGGGTCGCCCTCCTGGTAGATGGTCCTCCGCTTGGGGTAGCGCACCCAGGAGGCCCGCCGCTCCAGCTCTTGAAGCTCTTCGTCCCCCAGCTCGGCGAAGACGCACTCCTCCCGAACCGGGCAGATTCCGCACATGCCGTGGGGGTTCTTGACGACCATTTCGCCCTATTGTCCGCGGAGAGGGCGGGCAAGAGCCATGACCGCCATCAAAGGGGGCCCTGATTTCGGTCAGAACCCCTTGGCGCCCCTGGGCAAGAGCCGTCTAGCGGAGGGGCTGAGACTCGATCCGGGACTTGCCGTCCTCGTCGAAGCTGTGGCAACGCATGCAGCCCGACTGGAAGTGGAGGACGAACGTATCGCTTCCGAGGGAGTGGCGGCGGTGGAGCCGGGGCCCGAGGTCCATGTCCTTCATGCGGTGGCACATCATGCAGTCGTCGGGCGCGCTGTCGATGAAGTCGAGCACGTCCGGGTGGCCGGCGTCCTCGCTGAGCGCCTTCAGCGCCTCCTCCAGGGGATAGCCTCCCCGGCTGTGACAGCCGACGCAGCCGTTCGGGTTCAGCTCCTCCAGCTCCGCGGGGTAGGCGTGGCACTGGGCGCAGGTCAACGCCGGGCCCCGGTCGGGCAGGTGGGGAGGGACCGTAAAGGTAGCCAAGTCCACCTCCTCCGCGCTCCGAGGGGGATGGGCTCCATGGCAGCGGAAACAAGCGATAGAGGGCGCTTGGGCGTGGGGCTCATCGGGGGACTGCTGGCTTTGGGAGATCCACACCCCACCGAAGGCGACCAGGGCAATGCCGGCCCCGATTCCGATCCATCTCCATTTTCCGCTCGCACCCACGGCTACCTCCCTCCGCTTCGCGCGCTAGGGCGGGCTGGCCTCATGGCACGAGAAGCAGCTCTCGTTCGACAGGTCCGGGGCCCCCTGGGGATCGTGCGGGCCGTGGCAGTCGAAGCAGCCCAGATCCAGGAGCCCGGCGTGCTCCCCTCCGGCCTCGTGGCAGTTGAAACACTCTTGGGGATCGTACTCGTACACGGGATTGCGGGCGAAGTGGCACTGGATG
>JALUUA010000219.1 GCA_027021605.1 Candidatus Bipolaricaulota bacterium
ACCAACGACCTGAAAAAGAAGGGATTAAGACCCGACGCTCTCGTGCGGAATGCTCTCCAGCATGCGTTCGACCAACGACCTGAAAAAGAAGGGATTAAGACACATGAACAGTAGCCGGAAACTCCAGCATGTTCGTTCGACCAACGACCTGAAAAAGAAGGGATTAAGACCGACGGGCAGTCGCCGTCGAATTTTCATTTTTGTTCGACCAACGACCTGAAAAAGAAGGGATTAAGACGGACATGGCTCTCCTCCTCGGGGGGAGAGCCACGTTCGACCAACGACCTGAAAAAGAAGGGATTAAGACCTCGGGGGGAGAGCCACATCCCCAACTGGGGGGTTCGACCAACGACCTGAAAAAGAAGGGATTAAGACTCGGCGAGCGCGGCGGTGAGGTGGGATGGAAAAGTTCGACCAACGACCTGAAAAAGAAGGGATTAAGACCGCGAGAGTGTGTATCCGATCATGCGTCGATCCGTTCGACCAACGACCTGAAAAAGAAGGGATTAAGACGAAAATTGAGCGCCGCAAGAGGCGGCGGGCGGGTTCGACCAACGACCTGAAAAAGAAGGGATTAAGACGGGTAGATCCGAACAATTTTTGCCCCCCGGGGGGTTCGACCAACGACCTGAAAAAGAAGGGATTGGGGCGGGGCGCCCCCAGGGCGCTCCCTTTGGTCGAGCGGCGACTGGCAAAGAGGGTGCTTTCCTTCAGGCCCTCCCCCCGCTTGCGGGGGAGGGGGCGGGAGGAGGGGCAAGGGTGCCGCAACGGTCACCATCCGCCCGCGATCGGGGCGGATGGCCTGGGGAATTTGGGGGTCACGGCTCCCTCCCTTCCCGGATGGGATGATGCGCCAGGAGATACTTTCTTCGGGGATCGTGCGGGCCGCTCCCGAGCTCCGCGACGAGGCCCCGCTCGACGAGCGAAGCCAGCCGCGAGCGGGTGGCCCGCGCCGAGCGCCCGATCCGTCGGGCGATCTCGGCCGTGCCCAAGCCGCTGCTCTTGGCCAGCATCTCGAGGATGGCCCGGTCCAGTTCGTCCATGGTCGGGGCGCCTCGGCGCGCCGCCGAGATCGTCACCCGGAAGTGGGTGCCGATTTCTTCGAACCTGGGCGGGTCGAGCCCGGCCTGCTCGCAGGCCTGGCGCATCCGCTGGATGCCGCTTCCCCATTGCTCGATCAGGCCCAAGGCGCGGAAGACCCTCCCGATGACCCGGTTGCGAAGCTTGGAGATGCCCCGCTGAATGTCCTCGACGGTCAGACCGAACGGCAGCAGGCCCGGGTTCTCGATCACCAGGCGGTCGGCGAAGATGGAGACCCGGATCGGAGCGCCACGCTGCGCATAGTCCGCGTGGACCACGGCGTTGATCAGCGCCTCGCGCACGGCAGCCATGGGGTAGGTCCAACGTTCGGTGTGCCGAACGGCCTCGACGATCACCTCGCGTGCGGTGTGGCGCCGGATGAACGTCACCGCCTGCTCCACGGCCTGGGGCAGGTACGTGCGGACCTCCTGGCTGTCGAGGATGCGGGTCCGGTCGGCCCCGGCGAAACGGCCCACCTGGATCCAGGCGTCCGGGAAATGGCGATCCCGGTCCCTGCCGAACAGCAGGATGCCGCCCACAGTTGGCACGAGCTGTCCCTGATAGCGCACGAGGAGCCTGAGGGTCTCCAGATCGCGGCGTCGGAGCGCCCGCCGGTCGGCAAACGACTCGGAAGCAGCCCGGAAGTCGATCGCTTCCGAGTCGAGGTCC
>JALUUA010000220.1 GCA_027021605.1 Candidatus Bipolaricaulota bacterium
GGTGGCCACCCTGCGCCAGATGATCAACTGGTGCATCGAGAACCCGCTCGAGGGCAAGCCGCTGCCGCTCGACGACCCGCGCATGATCGCGCTCGAGGCCTACATCACCTACGAGCGCCGCGGCGTGGCGCTCGACCCCGGCAGGCATTGAGGCAGGCGGGGGTCCGCGGTCGGCCCCGGTAGTGGAGTGCACGGGAGGCGGGTTACGGGAGACGGGGGACGGGGGACGGGTTACGGGAGACGGGAAACCGGCCGAAAGCCGCGCCCGGAGGGCGCACCGACCCTCGCCTCCCGACCCCCGCCTCCCGCCACCCTCGATTGTGGGAGGGGCTTCTAGCCCCGATTCTTCTGCGGTCGCGGCAGGATGCCGCTCCCACATTCGTGGGGTGGACGGGGGACGGGGGACGGGGGACGGGAAAGACCAAACGGCCGCGCCCGGAAGGCGCTCCACATTCGCGGAGTGCACGGGAAACGGGTTACGGGTCACTGAATACCGTAACCTGCAAGCCGTAACCCGCCTGCGGGAGGGGCTTCCAGCCCCGACCGAAGGCAGCGCCCGGAGGGCGCACCGGCCCCCGCCTCCCGCCTCTTGCCTCTCGCCTCCGCACCGCAGGCGCCGCAGACGGCCTCGGCCCGCCCCTCGGCCCCCCCGGGGCCGCCGCCCTCTTCCCCGTGGCCATGTGTCGCTTTTTTGCAACGCTTGCGGCACCGCTGTGGCGGGGGCGCAGCGGATGTTGCACTCCCGTCCACATGTGCTATAAATGTCCCGTCCTCTCTTGGGGATCCCGAGGGATTTTCAGGGAGCCTTTGGAACCTCCGCGGCGGGCCCGCGGAGCATGCCGATAAAACGAAGAGGAGAGAGACGAGATGAAAAAGAAGCTTCTCGCGATCGCGATCGGCGCGGCGCTGGGTGCGGGCCCCATGGCCGCCCAGGCCGGTTCGGACATCAAGGTCAAGTGGTTCGGCTTCACCCAGATCACCGCCTCTGTCGGTGAGCTCGACTACGACAACCCGGACGACAGTCTGCGCTTCGGTGCCGACCGCATCCGTATCGGCTACAAGATGAAGGCCGGCAAGAACGTCTTCGGCAAGCTGCAGATCGACTTCAACCGCAAAGACATTTCGAAGCGGACCGCCGGCATGCCCGAGATCATCAAGGACGCCGAGGTGGGCTACAAGTTCAGCAACGCCGCCAAGGTCAAGGCCGGCATCTTCAAGACTCCCGTGGGCATGGACTTCAACACCTCGGGGAAGAAGCTCGACATCACCAAGCGCGGCATGGAGAAGGCGCTGGTGCTGGAGCGCGCCCCGGGCATGATGATCTCGGGCCGCAAGATCGGCGGCGGCTTCGGCTACGACGTCGGCGTCTTCAATCCCACCACGCGCAGCACCGTGGTCTCCGGCGGCACCGTGGGTAGCGATCTGGCCTGGGCCGCGCGCGTCCTGTACAACATGGGCAAGATGCTCCACCTGCAGGCCTACTACGGCAAGAGCGAGAATGCCGGGGGCCCGAACACCGAGGACTACACGGTCTGGGGGCTTGCCGGCCGGTACCGCAGCGGTCCTCTCACCGCGAAGTTCGAGTACATCAGCGGCTCCGACCTGATGGGCAATTCCGGCGTCGACCAGACCGTCTGGTATCTCCACGGCGGATGGATGCTCAACAAGCGCAACGAGCTCGTCATCCGCCACTACAGCGGCAAGCGCGAGACGGGCAGCACCGACTACAATCTCACCAATACG
>JALUUA010000221.1 GCA_027021605.1 Candidatus Bipolaricaulota bacterium
TATCCCCATCCCCGGCTTCTGCTTCCGCCTCCGCCTTCGCCCGTGGGTCGCGCTCCCACGGTTCCTCCGGGCCGCTCGTCGGTTTCACGGGTGGCGCCTCCTTCCCTCCCTGTACTCCCCTGGCCGTGCTCCCTCCCGGGGAGCTAGATCCCCGTGTGCGTTCCCCTTATGATTAAGCACGGCGATGTCTGTGCGCAAGGGTTTCCTGCTGGGAGCGGTGGGACTGCTGGCGCTGGTGCTGCTGGCCATGGGCATCTCGGAGATGTCCCTCCGGCCGGGGCACCCCCTCGCCGTCGGCGGGCCCCCGCCCCAGGACGCGGGGCCGGGGGCCGAGGCGCCGTGGAGCCCCGACTTGAGCGGGCTCGGTCGGGTCTTGCTGGCCCTGCTGATCTGGGTCCTCTTCCCCGCTTCCGTCGTTTATTTCCTCATCTCCGCCGAGGCCCGCCGCCGGGTGCTGCGGGATCTCCTCTGGGTCCTGGGCACGATGGTCATCGTCTACTTCTTCTTGAGGGCGTTCCGCGGGCGGAGGCCCGCCGCCGAGCCGACGGCCGACCCCTCGGTGAGCGGCCCTGCGCCCGTCCCCCCGGAGTTCGTCGTCTCGCCGGGGGAGCTCATCACGCGCCCGCCGGAGTGGCTCGTGCTCCTTGTAAGCTTGCTCTTCTTGGGAGCGCTGTTCGCCGGCATCTTTTGGCTGTGGCGGGCGCTGCGACCCCCAGCGCTCCCGGAGGGGGATCTGCTGGTCCAGCTGGGGAACGAGGCCCAAGGGGCCCTCGCCCGGCTGCGGGCCGGGGAGGACCTTCGCGACGTCGTGCTGCGCTGCTACCGCGAGATGACCCGCGTGCTCTCGGAGGAGCGGGGCCTGCGCCGCCCGAGGGCGATGACCCCGCGGGAGTTCGAGCGGCGGCTGCGCGAGGCCGGCCTCGACGTTCAGCCCGTCCACCGGCTCACGCAGCTCTTCGAGCGCGTCCGCTACGGGGACCGCCGCCCCGACGCCCGCGAGGAGCGCGAGGCCCAGGAGTGCCTGGAGGCGATCGTCTCCGCCTGCCGCCGGAAGGGGGCGCGAGGAGGATGAGGATGAGGATGAGGACAAAAGCGAAGGCAAAGGCGAAAGCGCTCCCTGCGCGACCGCGACCGGGTGCGGGCGTTTGGATCGCCCTCCTGCTGCTCCCGGTGGGCTTGGCGCTCGCGTTTCGCGACTTCTTCCGCGAGTCGCTCGTGGTGCCCCTGCTGTACGCCCTGTGGCTCGGATACGAATACGCCAAGAGCCTCCCCCAGGCGGCCTGGTGGGGGCTCTTTCTGTTCGCGGGCGGGGTGTGGGTGCTGCGCAGCTGGCCCAAGCCCCGAGTCGACCGAACCCGCAGACGACCCGACGGGGAAGCGCCCCTCGGGCGGGTGGAGTCCTGGAGGGAGCGGATTCACCTGGCGCAGCGGAGCCGCGGCGGCTACGGGCTCCGCTATTTGGAGAACCACCTGGGGAAGCTGGCCCTCCGGGTGCTGGCCGACCGCCGCCGGGTCGAGCCCGCCCGGCTCCGCCGCGAGATCCTCGCGGGGCGTCTGAACGAGGAGATCCCCGCCGAGGCGCTGCGCGCTCTGCTCCGGGGCTTCGCCGGTCCGCCGGAGCAGCCGGCTCCGGGCGCGCCCTACGCTCCCACCGGGGGCTCAGGGGACCTCGAGCCCCTGCTCGGCCTGCTGGAGGCGGAGCTGCGCTTGACGCGCCCGGCCCCGGGCGCGGGGAGGGAGAGCGGGCGACGATGACGGTGGACGTCCGGGAGGTGGCCGCCCTGGGGCGGCGGGTCCTCGACGAGGTGGAGCGGGCCGTGGTGGGCAAGCGCGCCCTCCTGGAGCAGATCCTCGCGGCCCTACTCGCCGGAGGCCACGTCCTCCTGGAGGACTACCCGGGCTTGGCCAAGACGCTCACCGCCAAGAGCTTCGCGACGGCCCTCGGGCTCCGCTTCAAGCGGATTCAGTTCACGCCCGATCTTTTGCCGGGGGACATCACGGGCGGG
This sequence comes from Candidatus Bipolaricaulota bacterium, assembly GCA_027021605.1. Lineage (GTDB taxonomy): Bacteria > Bipolaricaulota > Bipolaricaulia > RBG-16-55-9 > RBG-16-55-9 > JALUUA01. The sequence continues at coordinate 2,007 of JALUUA010000221.1, forward strand.
TACGTCTACGACCGCGCGGAGGGGAAGTTCGTGCTGCGCCGCGGGCCCCTGTTCGCCCATTTGGTGCTCGCGGACGAGATTAACCGGGCCTCCCCCAAGACCCAGTCGGCCCTGTTGGAGGCGATGCAGGAGCTGCAGGTGACCCTGGAGGGGGAGACGCTCAAGCTCCCCGAGCCGTTTATCGTGCTGGCCACCCAGAACCCCATCGAGTACGAGGGGACCTTCCCGCTCCCGGAGGCCCAGCTCGATCGCTTCCTGGTGAAGCTCTCCCTGGGCTACCCCTCCCCCCAAGAGGAGCAGGAGATCCTGCGCCGCCGCCGGGAGCGGCGGGCGGAAGAGGTGCAGCTGCAAAGGGTAACGGACGCCGAGGAGTTCTTGGCGATGCGAAGGAGCTTGGAGGACGTCTACGTGCATCCCGACATCGAGGGGTACATCGTGGAGCTGGTCCACGAGACCCGTCGGGACCCGCGGGTGGCGGTGGGGGCCAGCCCCCGCGGGTCGCTGGCCCTGTTGAAGCTGGCCCGCGCCCGCGCGGCGCTCGAGGGCCGCGACTACGCGATCCCCGACGACGTAAAGGCGTTCGCCGTTCCCGCCCTCTCCCATCGCTTGATCCTGGAGCCGGACCTGTGGATGAAGCGCCGCGCGGCGGAGGAGATCGTCGAGTCCCTGCTCGAGCGGGTTCCCGTGCCCGTGATCGAGGAGGAGCCGAGCGCCGAGAATTGACATCCCTCAGGCGCTCGTGGTAGCGTAGCGTACGGCCGAACGCAAAAACAAACGCAAAACCCGCGGCGCCGGGGGAGAAAACCATGGCCACGGCCCAAGAGCCCTTTCGCTATCGGGAGGCCGGCTCGAAGTCGGCGCGGACGACGATCGTCTTTTTGCACGGGCTCTTCGGCAGCCCCGAGAACTGGGCCCCCATCATGGACGCCTTGGCCGATGGGTATTACGGCCTCGCCCCCCAGTTCCCCATCGACCACCGACCCGACCGCCGCCCGCAGGACTTCCGCTCGATCCACCAGCTTACGGACTTCGTGCGGGACTTCCTCGACGACCGGGGGGTCGAGCGGGCCGTCCTGTGCGGGAACTCCCTAGGCGGACAGGTCGCGATCGACTTCTGCCTGCGCTACCCCGAACGGGCCGAACGGCTCGTGCTCACGGGCAGCGCCGGGCTCTTCGAGCGCAACCTCGCCGGGGGCGAGCTCCCCAAGGTGACCCGGGAGTTCATCCGCGAGAAGGCCCGCGAGATCTTCTACGACCCCGACCCCATCGTCACGGAGGAGATGATCGCCGACGTCCAGAGGATGCTCGCGGATCGGCAGTACGTGCGCTTCCTGCTGCGGGTGGCCAAGGCGACCCGCAACTACAACGTGCGGGAGGAGCTCTCGAAGCTCCGCCTCCCCACGCTGATCCTCTGGGGACGGGACGATCGGATCACCCCGCCGTCGGTGGCCCGCGAGTTTTATGAGAACCTGCCGCACGCTCGGCTCGTCTTTCTGGAGCGGTGCGGCCACTCCCCTCCCATCGAGAGGCCGCAAGCCTTCAGCCGCGCGCTCCGTTCCTTCCTGAAAAGCCCCATGAGCAGCCCCCAACGGGTCTGTTGACCCCGCAGCGCCCCCTGTGGTATAACTACCGCACAACGTGACGAGACGCCCCAACGCGAGCGCTCCCGGAATCGCAATTTCGGCGCGCTCCAGCGGGGCATTGCGAGGGGTAACGGGTACGCCATGGCTCAGGCGCAGACGCTGGAACAAGACGCGCTCATCGACGTGGAAGCGGAGATCCTCCGCTATTTGTGGTACGAGGGGAAGGCGACTCCTAACGCCCTGGCCGAGGCCCTCCGCCAAGAGCTGCCCCTCCTCTACGAGGGGATCGAGGATCTCACCAAGCGCGGGCTCATCTTCGAGTTCCTCGTGGCCCCCCAGGCGGGCGAGTCCATCTACTGCCTCACCCGCCGGGCCCACCGGCGCATCCAGAAGGCCCTGCAGGGGCACAACCGCTATCGGCTGCGGGCGTTCTGGGACGCCCTGCGCTATGAACAGAAGCTGCTCCACGCCGTCTTCGAGCTCGATGCCTGACGGCCCCGAACCCCGCCCCGCCCTGCCCCCGGACCCGGAAGGATGAGCTGCACCTCCCCTCCCACGCCGAACGGCCGGGCCCTCGCGCAGGAGCTGCTGGGCTGGTACGCCCGCCACCGACGGAAGCTCCCCTGGCGCGATCGGCCGGACCCCTATCGCGTGTGGGTCTCGGAGGTGATGCTCCAGCAGACGCGCGTCGCCTCCGTCGAGCCCTATTACGAGCGCTTTTTGCGGGAGTTTCCCACCGTGGAGGCCCTGGCCCGCGCGCCCCTGGACCGGGTGCTCAAGCTCTGGGAGGGCTTGGGGTATTACGCGCGGGCGCGGAACCTCCACCGGGCCGCCCGGATCGTCGTCGAGCGCTTTGGGGGGCACCTCCCCGCCGATAAAGACGAGCTGCTCAAGCTCCCGGGGGTCGGGCGCTACACCGCCGCGGCCCTCCTCAGTCTGGCCTTCGGCCGCGATGAGGTGGTCCTCGACGGCAACGTCCGGCGGGTGGTGGCTCGGGTGCTGGCCCTCCGCGAGGACCCCCGGAAGCCCTCCGTCGAGCGCCGCATGGAGGGGGTGCTTACGGAGTGGCTCCCCCCCGGCCGGGCGCGGGACTTCAACCAGGCGCTCATGGAGCTGGGCTCCCTCGTCTGCCTCCCCAAGGCCCCGCGGTGTTCGATCTGTCCGATCGCGGAGCACTGCCGGGCTCGGGCCCTCGGACTCCAAGGGGAGATCCCCAAGAGGAAGGAGCGCCGCCCGCTCCCCCACCGGGACGTGGCCGTGGGGCTCCTGGAGCACGAGGGGAAGATCTTTCTTGCGAAACGCCCTTCCGAGGGGCTGCTCGGCGGGCTGTGGGACCTCCCGCAGGCCCCCTACCCCAAGCACGCGAAGCACACCCCCCAGGAGAGCCTCCGGCAAGCCCTCCAAGAGGGGTGGGGTTTGGCCGTCGAGGTGGAGGGGGAAGCGTCGGCCCGGGTGGAGCACGGCTACTCCCACTTCCGCGTGACCCTGCACGCCTTTCGCTGCACCCTGCGGGACGGGCAACTCCCCTCCCCGCCCTCCCCGCGCGCGTCCCGCCCGCAGCCCCGAGGGCGGGGGACTTGGGCTTGGACTTGGGCTTGGGTCCACCCAAGGGACCTCGGGCGCTACGCGCTCCCCGCGGGGACGCACAAGCTCCTTAGGGCGCTGGGCTTCCGCCTAGATCCCGATCAAGAACGGGAAGAGGAACAGGAGCAGCAGGATCTGTAGCAGGAAGAGCAGGAAGCCGGAGAGCGGCCCCGAATCCCCGGGGGCGGAGGAGCGGTTCGGATCGGGCCCCTGGAGCGAGAGGGTCGTGCGGAACTCACCGCGATAGCGGATCTCGAAGGGGCGGTTCTCGTCGATCCCTGCGGGCAGCAGGAGCACTCCCGCGCTCACGGCGTTCGCCTCCAGCTGCCCCGGCGCGAAGTCCTCCGTGATGGGGTGGACTTGGTCACTCCCCACCAGGTAGACGAGGCCGTTTTGCGCGAACGAGATCTCCAGGGGGCTGAAGTACGAGGCACGGGTGGGCACCACGAGGGAAAGGAGCGCGCGCTGCCCCACGTAGGGGGCGATCGCCTCCTTCAGCTCGGGCTTGAGGTCGCTCTGGAGGACCTCCTCGGTGATGTAAACGAAGGCGATCAGGAACTGATCGGAGCCGTCCGTGACGAAGAGGGTGGCCAGCAGGTCGGGGTCGATGCCCGTCTTCTCGCTGATCTGCTGCTTGGCCCACTCCTCCAGCGCCGACTGGGCTTGGACCTGCGCGCTCAGCGCTCCCAACAGCACGAACACCAGGGCTACCAGGACCCCGGCTCGTAGGCGAACCATCGGACTCCTCCTTTTGGCCGTCTTTGGGCACCGGGTTCCGTCAGACGCCCACCAAGAAGGCGAACAGCACGGCGAGGAAGACGAGCCAGAACGCGAAGACGAGCAGAAGCGTCGCGTCCACCACGATCATCGGCCGCACCCCCTTTCGTCCCGTCGCTCCGGGTCGGTTTTGCGAGTCGCCCGCATTATAGGCCCAAACGCCCCAAAAGACAAGACCTCGTCCGCAACGCAAGGGCCCGCCGAGGCTGATAGTGCCCGATTTCCCTAATCCTAACCCCAACTCCGAGCCGTCCCCGCCTCCGCTTCGGGGGTTAGTGGCCATCCCGCGCCCCGATGCGGGCCGTAAGGCGGGCCTTCAGCGAAGCGCTCTAGTCGCACTCGGAGAAGCCGCAGTCGCTGCAGACGTAGCAGCCGTTGGTGAACAGCAGCAGGCCGCCGCAGCTGGGGCAAAGCTCCGCCTCGCGCTTGGGCTCGTGGCCGTTGGGGGCCACCTCAGGGTGCTTCCCCCCCGCGGCGGGCTTCACCTCGACCTCCTCCAAGAGCGCGAGCTGCTCGCCGCCTTTCAAATACTCTTCCATCGCCTTGGCGATCGCGTCCGGCACGGAGAAGACGACTTTCCCATCTTCTTGCACCACGGGGCGTAGGCCCCGGATGAGGGAGAGCTCGTCGATCACCGCCGTGGGCTTCACCCCGGAGCGCAGCGCCAGGGAGATCAAGCGCCCGATCGCCTCCGTGAAGGCCATCGCGGAGGAGCCCGACTTCCCGAGGTTGGCGAACACCTCGACCATGCCCTTCTCGTCGGCGTTGATCGTCACGTAGAGGTTCCCCATCTCCGTCTTCATGCGGTAGGTGCGCCCGGAGACGACCTTGGGCCGGGGCCGCGGGGTGCGGGTGGCCCGCACCGTCTCCTTCTCCTTCCCCTTCCCCTGGGCCTTGGCCTTCCCCTCCGTGAGGAGGATCCCCTCCCGCGAGCCCTCGCGGTAGACGGTGATGCCCTTACATCCCAGCTTCCAGCCCAGGAAGTAGATCTTGGCCACCTCCTCGGGGGTGATCTCCTCGGGGAGGTTGACCGTGGAGCTGATCGCGTGGTCGATGTGCTTCTGGATCGTGGCCTGCATCTGGACGCGAAATTCGGGCGCGATCTCGTGGGCCGTCACGAACGTGGGCGGAAGCTCCTTCTCGCTCTTGAGGTTGAACTTCCGCAGGTACTCCCGCACCAGGGGGTGGTAGACGTCGAACTCGTCCTTGCTCAAGGACTTGGACTTGCGGACGTATTTCAAAGCGAAGATGGGCTCAATGCCCGAGGTGCAGCCTGCCAGCACCGAGCCCGAGCCGACGGGCGGGACGGTGAGCAGCGCGGCGTTGCGCAGGCCGTGCTCCTGAATGCGCTTTAGCACCTTCTTGTCGAGCCTTTGCACGAACGGGCTCTGGAGGTGCTTTTTAAGATCCAGGGCGGGGAAGGTCCCCTTCTCCTGGGCCAAGTTGACGCTCTCATCGTAGACGATGTTTTTGATCCTCTCGAAGAGCTTGTCCGTGAACTCGATGGCCTCCTCGGTGTCGTACTTGAGCCCGAGCTGGATGAGCATGTCTCCAAACCCCGTAAAGCCCACGCCGATCCGGCGGGACCACAACGACGCTTCCTTCTGCTGGGGCAGGGGATGACGTTCTGCGTTGTAATCCAATACGTTGTCGAGGAAGCGGGTGGCGTAGCGCAGCGCTTTTTCTAAGTTGGGCCAGTCCACCTTCGCGTCGGGCTCGAAGGGGTTTTTCACAAATTTGGCCAAGTTGATGTTCCCCAAACAACAGCATCCATAGGGTTCCAACGGGATTTCCGAGCACGGGTTGGTGGTGATCACCTCCATCCCGTTGTATTCCGTGGTGGACTCGCGCTTGATCGTGTCCCAGAAGATGAGCCCCGGCTCGGCGGAGGCCCAGGCGTTGTGGATGAGCTTCTCCCAGAGCTTGCGGGCGTCCACCGTCCGCTCGAAGCGCCCGATGACCTCGTTCTCGTAGCGCAGCGTGAACCTTTCGCCCTTCTGGACCGCCTCCATGAACTCGTCGGTGAGGCGCACGCTGATGTTGGCGAACTGCACCTTGCGGCGCTCGGGGTCGTTTTTCACCTCGATGAAGTCCTCGACGTCGGGGTGGTCGACGGCGATGGTGATCATCAAGGCCCCGCGGCGGCCCGCTTGGCCGATGGTCCCCGTGGTCATGGAGAATAAATCCATAAACGAGA
>JALUUA010000222.1 GCA_027021605.1 Candidatus Bipolaricaulota bacterium
GCTCGGCGAGATAGACGCGCCCCCGCAGGTCGAAGCGCTCCGCCACCCGGGGGTGGACCTCCCCGAGAACGCCCACGGGTTCCTCGTTGATGAGCACCTCCGCGGCCCGCCCGGGGTGGAAGGGCGGGCGCTGCAGGGGCCGATAGCGCACCCCCTCCTCGCCCACCCCCAAATGGTCGAGCAAAGCGGAGATCGCCCCCTTGAGGTCGTAGAAGTCCACAGGGCGGGGCTTGTCGGCCCAGCTTAGGGGGTGGCTCCGCCCCGCCAAGGCGATCCCCAGCCGGCGGGGCTCCTGGGGCAGCCCCTCGGCGTCGGGGCGCTCGGGAAGGAACACCTTACCCACCTCGAAGATCGCCACCCGCTCCCGGTGGCGTTGATTGCGCTCGACGGCCTCCAAGAGCAGGTTCATGAGCGTGCGTCGCAGCACCCGCCGCTCCCGGGAGATCGGGTTCGCCAGCTCCACGAACGGCTCCTCCTCTTGGGCTTGTGTTGTCGGTGTTTGCCCGTCGAGCCGGAGCTTGGCCACGCTCTCGGGGCTGGTGAGTGAGTAGTTGATCACCTCCACGAACCCGAGTCCCGTGAGGATGTCCCGCACGCGCTCTTCCCGCTCCAGGAGGCGATTGCGCCTCTGGGGGGGCAGGGGCTCGCTCATCAGGGTGGCCGGGAGCTTATCGTAGCCCCGGATGCGGGCGACTTCCTCCACCAGGTCCGCGGGGATGGAGACGTCCAGCCGCCAGTACGGGACGGTGACGTCGAAGCCGCCCTTGCGCCTTCGGCATTGGAACCCCAAGCGCTCCAGCGCGGCGCGGACCTCCTTGGGCTCGACGCGCACGCCCAGCAGCCGCTCGACTTCCCCCGTGGAGAAGGGGATCACCGTGGGCTCGCGCCGGCCGGGATACTCGTCCACAAGCCCCTGGGCGACTTTGCCCTGGGTCAGGGTGCGCATGAGCTCCGCGGCCCGGACGGCCCCGCGCTCGGGCAGCTCCGGGGGCACCCCGCGGCTGAACCGCAGCGATGCCTCGCTGAAGAGCTGCAGCTTCTGGGCCGTTCTGCGGTTGTTGATCGCGTGAAAGCTGGCGGACTCCAGCAGCACATTCCGGGTGTTCTCGTCGACTTCCGTGTCGAGCCCGCCCATGACCCCCGCGATCGCGATCGGCCCCGCCTCGTCGCAGATGAGGAGCATCTCCTCGTCGAGAGCGCGCTCGACGCCGTCCAGGGTGGTGATCTTCTCCCCCGGCCTCGCCCGGCGGACGATAACGGTGGGCTCCCTACCGCCGACGCGGGCTTTAAGTTTGTCGTAATCGAATGCGTGCAGCGGCTGGCCCCACTCGAGCATCACGTAGTTCGTGATGTCCACCAAGGGGCTGAGGGGCCGCATCCCGTAGAGCAGCAACCGATAGCGCATCCAGAAGGGGGCCTGCCCCGTGTTCTGCACGTCTTGGATGACGGCCGCGATGTAGCGGGGGCAAAGCTCCTCGTCCTCGATGACGACGCGGGCTAGCTGCTCGGCGGACGGTCCCTCTGTAAATGCCCGCTGGCGGGGCTCTTTCACTTTGAGAGAGGCCCCTGTGAGGGCGGCCACCTCCCGGGCGACGCCCACCATGGAGAGGCAGCGCCCCAGGTTGGGCGTAAGCTCAACCTCCAGCACCTCGTCGCCCAACACCTCCACCAGGGGCGTCCCCACGGGCGCGTCCGCATCCAATACCAAAACGCCCGT
>JALUUA010000223.1 GCA_027021605.1 Candidatus Bipolaricaulota bacterium
GGCATCCGCCCGCTCGGCCAACGAGAGCACGTCCTCGTGGGCATATCCCAAGGGCGTGAGCGCGCGGATGGGGCCTTCCAGCTTTAGGCTCCCAAAGACCCGGCGGGCCTCCTCGCGGTGGTCGCGTCCCGAAAGGCGGATCCTCTCGCTAAAGGCCCGAAGTTGTCTGCGGAGGGCCTGCTTGGCCTCGCTGGAGAGCATCGGCTACGTTTCTTCGTCCAGCCGGTCCCACCACTCGCGAAGCTCGCGCGCGTGGACTTCGAGGTGTGATAGGGAGCCGTAGAGTTCCGCCTCTAGGGCCTCGCGATCCTCGGTGGATTCCGCGGGAAGCTGCCGCAGCTTCGCGAGCAGGCGCAGGAAGTTCCCGCACTCCTCGGCGAACTCGTCGAAGTAGCGCTCCAACTCCTCTTGGCTTTCGGCGAGGACCTTGCCGTGGAGGGGGGATCTAGCCTCCAGTTGCGCTTTCGCTTTCATGTAATCCTCCTTGCGACCATCGCTTTCCCGGAAGCCGTTGCCGGGCCCGCTCGATCAGCCGCTCCCAGTTGGCGATCTCCTTCTCCCACTTCTCGATAAGCCCCCTGCGGGGGACGGGCCTTCGAAGCTCTTCCTCGATCTTCGCGCGGTGCTCCGCGATCAGCTCTTCCCAACGGGCGATCTTCCGTCGCAGCTTCTTGGCCCGGGCCATTGGGCATTGGCATTGTACCGCTGGTTAAACCACCTAGCGAACCCGCTCTACCCGACTCGTGTTATCGGAGAGCTTCTCCGTGCGGTACTCGTGGTCCGCGCCCTCGACGAGCCCGATCTCGTGGGAGACGACGATCACCTGCCCCACCCGGCGGCCCAGTTCCTCTAGGAGCCCCTCCAAGCGCTTGATGCGATCCCGGTCCAAATAGACGGTCGGCTCGTCGAAGAGGAGGGGCAGGCTCTGCGTGGCCCACGAGAGCACTTGATGAATCGCCGAGCGCAGGGCCAAGTTAATCAAAGCCCGCTCCCCCCCTGAGAGCAGCTCCGGTCGGATCGTGCTCCCGTTCTGGAGTTCCACCAAGATGTCGTACTCGTCCGTGACGCGCACGCCGCGGTAGCTCGCCCCCGTGTCCATGATCGCAAAGTACTCGTTGAAGGCCCGCTCCAGCGCACGGATGTTTCGCGCCCGCAGCTCCCGCTTGACGTCTCCGTAGACCTCCGCCAGCCGTTCGACCTCCTCTGCGAGTCCTTGCAAGCGCTCGTGCTCCCTCTGGACGCGGGCGACCTCCTCCTTGAGGGACTCCCGCCTCTGGATCTCCCTCTCGATCTGTCCCAGCTTTTGGTGAAGCTCCCCTATGCGGGCTTCTAGAGCCCGCCTCTTCTGCTGCAGGGCCTGGATCTCCTGCTGCAGGCTCCTAAGCTGCGTTTCCAGCGTCTCGCGGTCCCCGAGTTGCTCCCGTTTTTCCGCGATCCGCCGGCGCAGCGCCGCCAGATCATCGGCAAGACGGTCGAGGGCTTCTCTCGCCTCCCGCTGGAGCGCCCGCCGCTCCCGGCCCTGCTCCCGAACCCGGATGAGCTCTCCCACCCGATCCCTTACGCGATCGAGCCCCTTGCGCCGCTGCTGGAGAACCTTCCTCTTCTCGTCGAGCTCCCCGAGGGCTTGGATCTTGGCCTCGCGCTGCTGCTGCAGGCGCCTCTCCAGGGTTTTCAGTTGCTCTTGCAGCTCCTCCAGGGTCGCTTGGGTTTGGGC
>JALUUA010000224.1 GCA_027021605.1 Candidatus Bipolaricaulota bacterium
CCCAGCCCTCGGCCTTGAGGATCTCGCCCTCGACGTCCAAGTCGGGGCCGATGCGCTGGATGCCCTCTTCATCGAACGCCAGATCGAGCCTTTGGAGTTCGCCCTCGAAGAGGACCCGACCGCCCCGTAAGACCTTCATCGTTCGTGTCGGCCTTGCGCTAGGCATCCCGCACGGTTCCAATGATCTCCTCCACGGAGGAGAAGCCGTGCTCCCTCAGCCAGCGCTCCACGCCCCCCCAGAGGCGCTCGAAGATCCCGGGGCCCTCCCAGAGCAGCGCTGTGCCCACCTGCACCGCCGAGGCCCCCGCTAAGAAGTGCTTGACGGCGTCTTCGGGTGTGGCGATCCCCCCGCAGCCCCAGACCGGGATCTCCGCACCCCGGTCCCGAAAATAACGATAGAATCGATGCACCTCGCCCAAGGCGATGGGCAGGATCGCCGGGCCGCCGAGCCCGCCGTACCCCCCGCGCGGGCGGATGAGCTTCGTGCGCGTCTTTAAGTCGATGTCGAGGGCGTTCGGCTCCGAGTTCATCGTCACCACCGCGTCCACCTCGAGCTCCACAAGCAGCGAGGCGACCTCCTCGAAGAGCGCGAGGCTGTTGTTGTACGGCGGCATCTTGACGCTCATCGGGATGCGAATCGCGCGCTTTAGGGGCTCCATCACCCGGCGGACGTTCTCGGGGTCGGTGGCGATGGGGATGCCCGTAAGGTTGGGCGTGGACAGGTTGATCTCTAGCATGTCCGCGCCCGCCTCCTCCAGGGCTTGGGCGATGACGAGATACTGCTCCTCCAGGGGCAGGTCGTGCCCGCAGGGGGCGTAGGAGACGCTGGCGATCACGGGTTTTCCGTGTTGTTTAAGGGCAGGGACGAGCTCGGCGTAGCGCTTATATCCCAAATTGTTGAGCCCCATCGAGTTGATGGAGCCCACGTCGTGGTTGATGCGGGGGGCCAAGCGGGGTTCGGGGTTCCCCTCCCGGGGGCAGTGGGTCATCGACTTCGTCACAACGGCCCCGGCCCCCGAGCGCCCCAGCGCGTGCAGCTCCTCCTCCGTGACGGAGAGGGGGCCGGAGGCGTTCGTGATCGGCGGGTGGATCTTGGGGATTCCCATGGTGAATCGCCGAGCACTATAGCCGCTGAGGCGTACGCCCGCAAACGGGGCCCCGGCCGGAGATTCGCATTCGCTTCCCCCTACCCGTCCCTGTGGGGGTCGGGTACAATGCGGGCCATGCAGATCGTGGAGGTCAAGCGCCATCTCGACGGGCGCGAGGAGCGCTTCGTCTGCGAGGTCCTCGCGCTGAGAGAGGGGGAGCGCGCCGCCGTCCGCTGGGAGACCCGCCTCGAGAGGGCCCTTGAGGACGGTCCCCTGCGCATTCCCCCGGGCCCGCTTGTGACCCTAGGCTACTTCTGGGCGGATCGCACTTATCTCGTCTACAAGATGATGCGCCCCGGCCCCCAGGGGAAGCTCTGGGGCCACCGCTTCGACGTTTGCACGGACGTGACCATCACGGCCCGAGAAATTCGGTATCTGGACCTCATCGTCGACGTCTGGGTCGATCCCCGCGGGAACTTCTACGTGCTGGACGAGGACGAGCTTCGGGAGGCCCGCGCCCGGGGCCTCCTCACCCCCGAGCGGGAGGAAATCGTCGACAGGACGCTCGAGGAGCTGCGGGCCCGCTACCGGGAGGTCCTTGCCGAGCTTCCCCCG
>JALUUA010000225.1 GCA_027021605.1 Candidatus Bipolaricaulota bacterium
GCGCTCCTTCATCCAGAGCCCCAGGGCCGCCTCGAAGCTGTAGTGATCCTCCCCCACTTCCTCCAGCACCCCGCAGAACGCCCGCGGGAGGAGGTAGAACCCCAGCACCCGTGTGTCGCCGGGGGCCCTCTCAGGGGGGGGCTTCTCCACGATCCCGAGCGCCCGATCCCCCTCCAGCTCGAGAACCCCGTACTTCCAGGGCTCCTCCGTGCGCTTGCCCGCCAGCACGATCTCGGCCCTTGTCTCCTCCGCCTTCCGGGCCAAGAGGGGCAGCCACCGATCCGCCGTGAACGAGTGCCCGTGCAGCACGAAGAACTTCTCGTCGAGAAGCTCTTGCGCACAAAGAAGGGCATCGCCCATCCCCTTGGGCTCGGGCTGCACGACGTAGCTCGGGGAGACCGGCAGCTCGAGCCCCCGAAGGGCGCGCTCGATGGGGCGGTGGGGCCCCTGGACGATCACGGCCCTCTCCACCCCGGCGCGGGCGAGCGCCTCCAGGGTCCACACGATCAGGGGCTTCCCGCAAAGCGCAAAGAGGCTCTTGTGCTGCCCCTCGCACAGGGGCCAGAACCGCGAGGACTCCCCCGCGGCCAGGATCACGGCCTGCTGGATTCGGAGCATGGCTCAATTGTAGCGCCTCCCCTCCCCGTTCGCCTATAATCCCCCCGAGGTGATTCGCATGCTGCGCGCCGTCTGCTACAGCCTGGCCCTCCTGGTGGCCCTCCCGCTGATCGTACACGCGGCCATCCCGCCCAACGAGGTCGCCTACACCATCGATGCCGAACTCGATCCCACACGAAACGTGGTCGTGGGCCGTCAGACCGTCGACTTCACCAATCGCACCGGCCAAGCGCTGGAGGAGCTCTACTTCCACGTCTACCCCAACGCGTTCAAGAGGGGCTCGAATAGCTATTATCAGCGGGAGCTGAAGGAGCGGGCGGGCGTCCCGGACGTGGACGTCATCTACGCCGATCCCGACGACGACGCGTTTCTGACCGTCGAGCGCGTTGCGTATCGGGACCCCCTGGGAGTCGAGATCCCGCTGGAGTTCTCTGTGGAGGACACCCTGCTTGCCGTCAAGCTGCGCGAGCCGCTGCCCGATGGGGAATCCCTCGAGCTCGAGTTCGACTTCGTCTACGATCTCATGGAGGCCCCGCCCGGCTCGGAGTTCGCGGCGCGCTGGGCGATCCGCAGCGGCCACCGCGAGGGGGTCTACACCATCGCCCTCTGGTACCCGAAGCTGGCTGCCTACGACGAGCGGGGCTGGCACCTCGAGCCTTACAGCTACCTCGGCGAGTTCTACGGCGACTTCGGGGACTACGACGTGCAGATCACCGTCCCCCAAGATTTTGCCGTGGGAGCCACGGGAGTGCTCGAGTTCGAGGCCCTAAGCGAGGAGGCGGGCACCAAGACGCTGCGCTTCCTCGCCGAGGGCGTCCACGACTTCGCCTGGGTCGCCTCCCCGCGCTACCGGGTGGAGGAGGTTTCACTTAATGGGGTTCTCGTGCGGATCTTGACGTTGGATCTGCCCACCCTTACTCCCAAGGTGCTCCGCTCGCTGGAGTTCTTCTCCGAGCGCTTCGGGCCGTACGCCTATCCCGTCCTCACGGCGGCCCAGGTCACGGTGGGCGGGGGGATGGAGTACCCGGGGATCGTGATGATCGCAGGGGGGAGCGAGTACGAGGTCTCCCACGAGGTG
>JALUUA010000226.1 GCA_027021605.1 Candidatus Bipolaricaulota bacterium
CGTTTCCCCAACATCGCAGAGATCATCGGAGCATCACCCGTTGGCTGCGGATGTTCGCTTGGTTCCACAATCATCATCTCGTCCTCAAGGAGGTTTTCTCCATTTCTTAACGGTGCCTTTGGGCAGCTGCGGCAATCTATCAAAGGATCCCAGTCTGGCCGTTTGTCCTACTGCGTTCCCCTGAAGAGCGTTGGCTCTGTAGAAATCCTCTGTTGAGGGAAGCAGATCAGCCGGGAGAAGAGCCGGACAAGCAAGAGCACTCCTGCTTTGACCGCCCGCTCTACGTTGTAGACCAAGCACATTGCCACCAACTCCCGGAACTGCCGCCACCACACTCGGCTCCGCACCGCAGTCCCCAATGTGCGCTTGAGCACCGAGATCACCGTCTCCACGAGACTGCGACGATGGTAGAGTTCGGGATCCATGCGGGCATTGGCGGCCTTGTCATAGGGAGCAAACTCCCGATGCTGGATCAAGGGCCGCTTCCCCCAAGAACGCAACCAACTTCGGAAGCTTCGATCATCGTAGCCCTTGTCTGCGCTCAGCACATCGAAGCGGTCGAGGTTTCTCTCGGCCAGTCCGGGAGCGATCTGGGTGTCATGCTTACGGGTGGTGGTGATGTGAAGATCCAGCACGGTCTGTGAGCCGGTGTCGACGAGCAGGGTGACCTTCAAGGCCCGGATCTGGAGCTTGATCCGTTGGGTGTAGTGACGGCTGGCATAGGAACGCTCCCAACCGGTAGCATCGAGGGCAGCCACCCGATCCCCCTCGGGCTCTAGAAGAGAGGCACTCATCCGCTGCAGCACGCGCCAGACCGCGGTCTCCAGGCGGGCAAACGCTTTCTGGACCGTGGTGAAGTGGGGTAGGCGTTTCAAGCCCAAAGCTTGCTGGATGCGGGGCATCTCCGAGAGCCAGTCGATCAGCTCACGGTAGCTGACCCGCAGCTTGAGCTTGAGGCAGTAGAGCACGATCAGCTGAGGCTGAGTGAAGATGCGTTTGGAGAACTGGGAGGAGTAAGCCGGTACGTGTTCTCTTGCCAATTCCAGGCACGTTTGAGTAAACTGCAGCAGCTGGGAGGGATTCTTCATTCGGGACCACCGCCTCAGGGTAGGCGGTGGTCCCTCCCAGCTCAAGGATGTCTACAAAGCCGGATCGCAGCAACAGCTCGAGCGTTAGGAGCAGTTTTGGTCACCTCTGATAGCGACTTCCAGCGGATTCGCGGGCTTTCAGTGGAAGACTGGACGCAGTAATGTAATGGATGGACGCTTATCTGGCACTGGCCGAGCAGGAAGGAGTGCCGCTCCTCACCGGGGACACCCGGCTCTACTGAGCGGTCCACCCCCGGCTGGATTGGGTGCGCTGGATCGGGGATTACGCTTCACCTACCCCTTAGCGCTACGGTTAGGAGGCGGAGTCGCAAAGTTGAGGTTGGGGTTGAGGTTCTCAAGCCGCTCATGCTAAAACCATTCCCGGAGGGGACTTGGGATGAATATTGAGAATGTCAAAATCATTGCCGTAATCGGGGCCGGGACGATGGGCCACGGGATCGCGGAGCTGGCTGCATTAGCGGGCTACGACGTCAAGCTCTACGACATCACCCAGGAGCTGGCAGACAAGGGCAAACAGCAGATCGCCTGGAGCCTGCAGAAGCTCTCCGAGAAGGGCCTGGTGTCCCCGGAGCAGATCGAGCCCACTTTGGCGCGGATCGCGCCCACGGCCGATCTTAAAGCGGCCGTCGAGAACGCGGACTTCGTGGTCGAGGCCGCGCCCGAGAATCTGGAGCTCAAGCGCGATTTGTTCCGAAAATTGGACGAGTGGACGCCCAAGCACGCCGTGTTGGCGACGAACACCAGCTCGCTGCCCATCACCCAGATCGCGGAAGCCACCACCCGCCCTGAACGGGTCGTGGGCATGCACTTCTTCAACCCCGCGGTGATGATGCCCCTCGTCGAGGTGATTCGGGGCCAGAAGTCGAGCGACGAGGCCGTACAGCTCGCGGTCGAGCTGGCCAAGACGCTCAAGAAGACCCCCGTCGTCTGCCGCAAGGACGTGCGCGGGTTCATCACCAGCTCGGTGTTCGAGGGCTTCATCGGGGAGGCGATGTGGCAGGCCAGCCGCGAGAACGTTTCTATTCGGGCGATCGACGCCCGCATGAAGCAAGAAGGGTTCCCGATGGGGCCGTTCGAGCTGGCGGATCTCACGGGGCTTGATATCGGGTACAACGTGCGCAAGGAGGCGGGCCTGCCGAACCCGCCCATCCTCGAGGAGAAAGTCAAAAAGGGCGAGCTGGGGCGCAAGACGGGCAAGGGCTTCTACGATTACGCGGGCGGGAAGGGGCCGGACTACAAGCCCGAAGATGCAGAGGGGTTCGACCCGCTGCCCCTCTACGCGATGATGGCCGCGATCGCCGCCCGGCTCGTGCAGGACGACGTGGCCGACCCGCATGAGATCGATCTGGCGATGCAGCTGGGCGGCGGCTTCCCCAAGGGGCCATGCGCCAAGGCCGACGAGATCGGGATCGAGAAGATCGTCGCCAAGCTCGACGAGATGCGCGAGAAATACGGGGACGAGCGCTACGAGGTGCCCCGGCTGTTGCGGGAGTACGCCGCGCAGGGGCGGGGGTTTTACGGTTAAGCTAAACGCCCAAGCGCTTGAGGACTTCGCTTAAGGGCGGCAGGGGCTCCTGCCAAAGCCACTCGACCTTCAGCGAGAAGCCCGGCAGGCTCTCTGAGCGTAAAAGTCCGCGGCGCAGGGTGCGCGCCCGATACCGTCCACGCTCCCGATCGAGCTGATCGACGATGACCCGCCGTTGCTCGCCGTCCACCAGCCAGATTTCGGGGATCTGGCCCTCGCGATAGGCGAAGCGCTTCTCGCGGAGGTCGTACTGGCGCGTGGAGGGAGAAAGCACCTCCACCACGAGGTCCGCGGGGCCTTCCAGCTCGAGCGGCAGCGGCGTGGGCACCCGCTCGGCGCGCACGAACAACACATCCGGGGCAAAGCGCCTCTCCGGACTGAGCTGCATGAGCGTGGTTGGTCCCGTCACCTTTCCCAGCCCTTTGGACTCCGCGTAGACGCGCATCACGCTCAAAAGGAAGCCTTGCACGTCGTCATGCCGCCATGTTGTGGGTGAGTGCACGATCATCACCCCGTCGAAGAGCTCGGCCTTGACGTCCTCGTCGGTGAGCGCCTCGAACTCCTGGGGGCTCACGTCGAAGATCCTCAGCAGGTAGGGCGCCTCCACCTCGCGATCTTTCAAGACGAGTTGCGCCATCGGGATCACCGTCGGCATTGTACCCCGCGGCCCGACGTGGGCAAAACGGCGCTCATCCGCTATGCTTTACCCGCCATGGCCGACGAGATCACCCTTCGCGAGATGAGGCCGGAGGACTACGACGCCGTTATTGCGCTCTGGGAGGCCGCCGGGCTCCCCTACAAGCCCCGCGGCCGCGACAGCCGCTCGGCTATAGAGCAGCAACTGAAGCTCCCCACGGCCATCTATCTGGTCGCGGAGCTGGACGGCCAGATCGTGGGCTCGGTGCTGGGGACCCACGACGGCCGCAAGGGCTGGATCAACCGCGTGGCCGTCCACCCCGACCACCGCCGCAAGGGGATCGCCCGGAGGCTCGTGGAGGCCGTCGAGCGGCGCTGCCTCGAGCTGGGCATCGAGATCTTCGCCGCCCTCATCGAGGACTGGAACGAGACGTCCATGAAGGTCTTCGCGCGCCTGGGGTATGTCAAACACGACGACATCTTCTACTACAGCAAACGCTTGAAACCGGACGTCTAGCCCCGAGGTTGACTTCCTCCGGCCCTTGCGCCTAGAATCCCGCCGAGCAGCGAGGCAAACGAAGGAGGAGCCCGATGAAAGGCTTGATGATGGACTACCCCCTCACCCTGACCCACTTCCTGGAGCGGGTCCGGCGGCTTTACCCCCACAAGGAGATCGTCTCCCGCATGCCCTCGGGGTTCCATCGCTACACCTACGGGGACTATTACGAGCGGGTCTGTCGGCTGGCGAGCGCCCTCCAATCGCTGGGCGTCCGGCGGGGTGACCGGGTGGCGACGTTTGCTTGGAACCACTACCGCCACTTCGAGCTGTATTTCGCCGTACCCTGCATGGGATCGGTGCTCCACACGCTGAACATCCGCCTCTTCCCCGATCAGATCGCCTACATCATCAACCACGCGGAGGATCAATACATCTTTGTGGACGACTCCCTGATCCCGGCCCTCGAGCGCATCCAGCCCCAGCTCAAGGGCGTCAAGGGCTTCGTGGTCATGACGGACTCCGAGCGCTTACCCGAGACGTCCCTCTCGCCCGTCTACGACTACGAGACCCTCCTGCGGGAGGCGGACCCCGACTTCGAGTTCCCGCCGCTGGAGGAGGACGACGCGGCGGTGATGTGCTACACCTCCGGGACGACGGGGAACCCCAAGGGGGCGGTCTACTCCCACCGGGCGCTGGTGCTGCACACGCTGGTGGAGTGCCTCCCCGACGGGATGGACCTCGGCGAGCGGGACGTGGTGCTCCCCATCGTGCCCATGTTCCACGTCAACGCCTGGGGGCTCCCCTTCGCCGCCACGCTCGTGGGGGCCAAGCAGGTCTATCCGGGCCCGCATCTGCACCCCCGGGACATCGCGGAGCTCATCCAGCAGGAGCGGGTTACGCTTACGGCGGGCGTGCCCACCATCTGGCTCGGGATGTACGAGCTCCTCCAGAGCGAGCGCTACGACCTCTCCAGCCTGCGGACGGTGATCATCGGGGGATCGGCGGCGCCCCGCAGCCTGATCGAGGGCTTCGAGAAACAGTTCGGGATCTCGATCACCCACGCCTGGGGGATGACGGAGATGAGCCCCTTGGGAACGGTCTCCAAGCTGAAGAGCCACCTCGAGGCCCTCCCCGAGGAGGAGCGGTACGCCTACCGGGCCAAGCAGGGGATTCCCGCGCCGTTCGTGGAGCTGCGCGCCGTGGACGAGCAGGGGCGCGAGGTCCCCTGGGACGGGCAGACGATGGGCGAACTGCAAGTGCGCGGGCCGTGGATCATCCGCAGCTACTACAACGACCCCCGCACTGAAGAAGCCTTCGACGACGGCTGGTTCCGCACCGGGGACGTCGTCACCATCGATCCGGAGGGCTACATCCAGATCGTGGACCGCACCAAAGATCTGGTCAAGAGCGGCGGGGAGTGGATCTCCAGCGTGGAGCTGGAGAACGCGATCATGGCCCACCCCAAGGTCAAGGAGGCCGCGGTGATCGCGCTTCCCCACCCCAAGTGGCAGGAGCGGCCCCTGGCGTGTGTGGTCCCCAAGGACGAGTTTAAGGACAAGATCACCAAGGACGAGATCCTAGAATTTCTTAAGGACAAGGTCGCGAAGTGGTGGCTCCCGGACGACATCGTCTTCGTGGAGGAGATCCCCAAGACGAGCGTGGGCAAGTTCGACAAGAAGGCCCTTAGAAAGCAATTCGAGGACTACACCTGGCCCACGACACCGGACGAGATTTGAGCCTCACCGTTCTCTCGGTCAAAGCAATAGGGGGGAAGACTTATGGCACCACTCGGCATGGGAAATGTGGTGCTTGGGTGGGGGGTTGGGCTCCTCGTGGGGCTTCTGCTGGCTCCCCTAATTCTCCAAGCACTTTGGTGGGTCATCGCCCATCAAATCCTTGGACGACTGCGGGATCAAGGATGGATTTCGTCCCGCTTGAAGTATGCAACCGCCTTCCAAGTCGTGCTTTCCCTGCTCATCTTCCTGGGATTGCCTTTACTGCTCGTCCTCCTCGTGGGCTGGCTTGCTCTTGATCCAAGGGGTGCCTCGTCCTCCGTCGCACAGATGCTCAACTTCCTCATTGCCCTTCCGCTTTTTTATGGCGCCTACTTTGTCCTCATCGGCGGACTTTGGCTGCAATGGCTCTGGAGTCTACTGAGTCGAGAACTCTTTCCACGAGCTGTAGAAGAAGGGGTCATCAGCTCCCGACTAAGTTATGCGACCGGCGTGCTGATCATGCTTCTGATCGTTG
This sequence comes from Candidatus Bipolaricaulota bacterium, assembly GCA_027021605.1. Classification (GTDB taxonomy): domain Bacteria; phylum Bipolaricaulota; class Bipolaricaulia; order RBG-16-55-9; family RBG-16-55-9; genus JALUUA01. The sequence continues at coordinate 6,020 of JALUUA010000226.1, forward strand.
CCCTCTACCTATTGCAGTTTCTTGTGGGGTTAATCACCACAGCTCTGTCGATAAGCAAGCCTTCTCCGTAAGCCACGGCAAGCGTCCACTCCCCAATCCACCGCTTGAGCTCTCGGTGGAGCCCGCGTTCTGAGACGGAACAGGAGCCTTCGGGGTGATCGCAGCTACTTGACTTCCGCCCGGGGATGGGCTACCCTTTGTTTGAAAATGTTTTCAAGTGAAAGCGCGAGGGCGTGCGATGCGGGAAAGGATGCCTGAGGCCAAGGCGGAGGTAGGAGGGGAAGGAGAGCAAAGGGTGGAGCAGAGGGAGGTTCCCGTCAACGGCTTTCGCTGCCTGGGGCCGACGATCACCCCGGAGCGCATCCTCGAGCTGCGCCGGAGGCTCGCGGCGCACGACGACGAGCTGGAGGAGCTGCGCGGCGTCTTATACGCGCTGAGCGGTCGGACCCGCCTGCGCGTCTTGTACCTGCTAAGCGTCGAACCGGAGCTGTGCGTCTGCGACCTGGCCGACGTGTTGGGGGAGTCCATCAGCGCCGTCTCCCATCAGCTTCGGGTGCTGCGAAAGCACGGCTTGGTGCGATCCCGCCGCGACGGGAAGACGGTCTTCTACGCGTTAGACGGGCCTTGGGTGCGGGAACTCCTGGACGGGTTGCCGGATCTCAAGGGAACGGTGGCTGCATAAGCTGCATAACGAGCGTGGGGAAGGAGGCGCACAGTGGAACTTCAAGAAGAGCACCTCCCCGCAGAAGACCGCGGGGAAGCCGGAGAACAAGAGGCGGAAGCCCAGGAGGAAGGCTCCACCCTTCGTGAGGCCATCCTGGCCGAGCGGCGCGCGATCCTCTCCCGACTGGAACAGAAGCGCGCAAGCCGCGTGATCACGCTCATCCACCGCCGCGAGCCCTGGGAGGACGAGGACGAAGAGGGGAACGGCGAGACGCTCACTATCGAGGACAGCGAGTTCGTGCTCACGCGGATCCGCGAGACCCCCGACGAGAAGCCGATCGATCTGGTGGTGCACACGCCGGGCGGGCTCGCCCTGGCCGCAGAGATGATCGCCATCGCGCTCAAGCAGCACCCGGCCCGGACGACCGTGATGGTCCCCTTCTACGCCATGAGCGGCGGCTCTCTGATTGCCTCGGCCGCAGATGAGATTATGATGGAGCCCTACGCCGTGCTCGGTCCCGTAGACCCCCAGATCGGGGGCTTCCCCGCGGCGGCGTACGAGGCGCTCCTGCGCGAGAAGCCCATCGAGGCCATCCAGGACGAGATGGTGATGCTGGCCCACGTGGCCCGGCTCTCCACCCGTCAGGTGAAGCGCTTCGTCGAGTGGCTGATCACCGACCGCCTGCCCCCGGAGAAGGGCGAGGAGCTGGCCGAGTTCCTGAGCGGCGGCTACATGACCCACGACACCCCTATCACCCTGGAGACGGTGCAAAGCTGGGGCCTCCCCGTCCGGGAGGGCGTGCCCCCGGAGGTCTTTCAGCTGTTTACCACCTGCGAGTTCGGGCTGTGCAAGCGGCCCTGCTTGGCCCCCTACGGATAAAGGAGGTTCTATGAGCGCAGACACACGACTTCCGTCCGAGCGCGGGCGGCCCGGCGGAGTCCCCCTGGGGATCGTCCTGCTCGCGCTCCTCACGGGGGGCGTGGCCCCCATCTTGCTGCTGGTGCTCTCGACGGGCAACGCCCTCTGGGTCCAGGGGCTCACGAGGATGCCCGAGGTGCTGGCCTCGGCGCACGCCTTCGCCCGCGTCTATCTGGGGGCCGTGCTGATCCCTTCCCTGGTGATCCTGCTGGGGGTTCTGTTCTACAGCCGCGGGCGCTACCCGGACCTCTTCAACCGCCTCTGGGCGGGGCTGGCCGCCGGGGCCGTGGCCACCGTCTTCCTCGATTTCTTCCGCATGATGGGCGTGATCCACGGCTGGCTCCCCT
>JALUUA010000227.1 GCA_027021605.1 Candidatus Bipolaricaulota bacterium
ATCCTCGCGGATTTAACCGCGGAGGACGTGGGGGGAGCCATACGCAACGTCAGCGTCCAAGAGGCGCTAGAATTCCTCAAGATAAGCCTAAAAGCCCACACAACGTACGGACCGTGCCGGTTTTAACAGCCACGAAGGGCAAAGGAGGCGAAAGTGAAGCGATACCTTCTCGCAGCGGTCGCCGTTTCTCTCATCGGACTCCCCATCCAGGCTCAGCCGATCGAGCTGTCTGTCACCTGCGAGAACGGAAGGGTGACGGTTCGCTTCTTCGTGACCGATCCCGTGGAGAGTCTCAGAGCCTGGCTCAACGAAACTGAGATCGTCAACGAACGAAATCCGAAGGTGCCGTACACCTACCAACAGACCCACGATGCACCCACGCCGGAGATCGTGATTAAGGTCCAAGCCGACGAGAGCGTAAGCACAGCCTCGGTGACCTGCGGGGAGAGCCTCGCAGATCCCCAGGCTTCTATGGGTTCTGTGAGGTGGGGCCTGCTGATCGCTCTGCTGGTCGTGGGAGGTTTGCTTGCCCTCGCGCTCCGTCAGAGACGGAAATCCCAGCCTGCTTAACGCTCGCCTGGGAGATCCGTCCCCCAGGGCTCGACGGCTACAGAATATACCGGCTCAGGTCCAAATCCTCGGCGATCGGGGCGAGCTTCTCGCGGACGTACTCGGGCGTGATCGTGAACTTTCGGGGCTCCGGGAGGTCCGCCGTCTCGAACGCCAGATCCTCCATGAGCTTCTCCATCACCGTCTGGAGCCTGCGGGCCCCGATGTCCTCCGTGGACGTGTTGAGCTCGTACGCGATCCGCGCGATCTCGTCCACGGCCTCGTCCGTGAACTCCAACTCCAAGTTCTCCGTCGCCAGAAGGGCCTGGTACTGCTTCACCAAAGCGTCCTCGGGCTCGGTGAGGATCCGCTTGAAGTCTTCCCGGGTGAGGGGCCGAAGCTCCACCCGGATGGGGAGGCGGCCCTGGAGTTCCGGGATGAGGTCGCTGGGTTTGGCCATCGTGAACGCCCCGGCGGCTATAAAGAGAATGTTCTCCGTCGAGACGTGGCCGTGGCGGGTCCGCACGGTGGTGCCCTCTAAGAGGGGCAGCAGATCCCGCTGGACGCCCTGGCGGCTCACCCCGGGGCCGTGGTGCTCCTCGCGGCCGCCCATGGCCAGCTTGTCGATCTCGTCGATGAAGACGATCCCCAGCTCCTCGGCGCGCTCCAGCGCCCGGCGGCGGACCTCCTCTTGGTTGATGAGCTTGTCCGCCTCCTGCTGAAAGAGGACCTCGCGGGCTTCCTTCACCTTGAGGCGCTTGGGCACCAGACGCTGGGGCATCATGTCGCCCAGGACGCTCAAATCGATCCCGATCTGCTCCAGCCCCTCACCCGCGAAGACGTTGATTTGCTGAAACGGCGACTGGGGCAGGCGGATCTCGACGTAGCGGTCTTCGAGCTCCCCCTTGCGCAGCTTCTGGCGCAGCTTCTCGCGGGTGCTCTCGAAGGAGGCCAGCCGCTCCTCGTCCGTGGTGCTCGGCCTCGGGAGCAGGGCATCCAAGAGCCTCTCCTCCACCTGGCGCTCGGCCTCCCGTTCTACGCGCTTTATCTCCTCCTGGCGCACGAGGTTGATGCTCACTTCCACGAGGTCCCGGATCATGGACTCCACATCCCGCCCGACGTAGCCCACCTCCGTGAACTTGGTCGCCTCCACCTTGAGGAAGGGCGCGCGCACGATCTGGGAGATCCTCCGGGAGATCTCCGTCTTGCCCACGCCGGTGGGGCCGATCATCAAAATGTTCTTGGGCTGGATCTCCCGCCGCAGGGGGCCTTCCACCCGCTGGCGGCGGACGCGGTTTCGTAAAGCGATGGCGACGGCCTTCTTCGCCTCGCGCTGGCCGACGATGTACTTATCGAGCTCGGAGACGATCTCCTTGGGCGTAAGAGCATCGAGCCGCTCGCGGAGTTCCGCCTCGTCCTGCGCTTTTTGAATCTCTACGATCTCCCCCATGTTCACCACGCAAGCTCCTCGAGGACGATCTCTCGATTGGTGTAGACGTCGATCCCGGCGGCGATCTCTAAAGCCTTGCGGGCGATCTCTCGAACGCTCAAATCCGTCTCGGCCCGCAGCGCCCGCGCGGCGGCGAGCGCGTAGGGACCGCCGCTTCCTAAGCCCAGCATCTCGTCGTCGGGCTCCAGCACGTCCCCGGAGCCCGAGATCAAGAGGATCGCCTCTTTGCTCACGGCCGCCAGCAGGGCCTCCAGGCGCCGCAGCGCCCGGTCGGTCCGCCAGTCCTTGGTGAGCTCCACCGCCGCCCGGCGGAGGTTCCCCCCGTAGGTCTGGAGCTTCCCCTCGAAGCGCTCGAAGAGCGTGAGCGCATCGGCGGTCGCCCCGGCGAAGCCCACCAGCACCCGGTCGTCGTAGATTTTACGGATCTTGCGGGTTCTTTGCTTGAGGATCGTGTTCTGGAAGGTGGCCTGCCCGTCGGCGGCGATCACCGCCACCCGCTCCTCCTCCGAACGAATGGCCAAGATCGTCGTGCCCTGGATGCTAGCCATGAGCAATTTTCTCCCTCTCTTTGTTCCCGCTCTCTTTGCGCTCCACTCGCAGGGTGATCAGCTCGTCGTAGATCTCCAGCAGGCGCTCCGCGGAGCGCTGGACGCTGTTCCGCTCCGAGATCTCCCGGGCCGCGCGGCTCATCTTGCTGTACAACGCCTCGTCCTGCAGCAGCTTGAGAACGGCTTGGGCGAACGCGTCCTCGTCCTCGGGGGTGAGGATCCCCGTGACGCCGTCTTGGACGGCCTCGAGCGCCCCCATCTCGCCGACGGCCACCACGGGAAGCCCCGCGGCCTGGGCCTCCGTAAAGACGATCCCCTGGGTCTCCGTCTTGGAGCCGTAGACGAAGAGATCCGCGGTCTTGTAGTAGTCCACGAGCGCGTCCCAGGGGCGGTAGCCCGTGAAGATCACCCGATCACCGAGCTCAAGGGCTTGCGCCTCTTGTTCGAGTTCCGCGCGGGCGGGGCCGTCCCCCACGATCACCAGGCGCACGTCCCGGCGGTGGGCGAGCACCCGCCGGAAGGCCCGGAGCACGAACGAGACGTTCTTCTCCCGCGAGAGCCGCCCGGCGCAGAGGAGCAGCTTCTCCTGGGGGGAGAGGCCCAGCTCCGCGCGTACGTCGCGCTTTGGGGGCCCGGAGAAGGCGTCCATGTCCATCCCAAACAGGAGCACCCAGATGGGGACGCGAATCCCGTAGGAGAGGAGCTCCTCCTTCATGGGGGTGGTGGGAACGGTCACGCCGTCGCAGCGGTTGCAGAACGCCCGGCTCACCCTTTTCACGAACTCGGGCGAGGGCCGCAGGTACCGCGGGAGGTAGTGCAGATACTCCGTAAAGAGCGTGTGGTAGGTGTGCAGGTGGGGAATATCGTAGCGGCGGGCCACCCGGATGCCGAGCATCCCCATCGTAAAGGGCGTGTGACTGTGGACGACGTCCAACTGTTGAAACACCCGGCGGGCCTCGCGGTGGTAGGGAATCGTCACGCGACTCTCTTTGTGATACCAAAAGGGGAACGCCGGGAACCGGAAGATGCGCTCACGTTCGAGGTGAGCACGTCGGGTCTCGTACGCCGGGGCGAAGACGTAGACCTCGTGGCCCCGCTCACGTAAGACGCGCTCCAGGATGGGCAACAGGGTCGCCACACCGTTGATCTGCGGGCGGTACGTGTCCGTGAAGAACCCGATGGTGAGCTTCTTGTTGTTGACGGTCATGGTGACGGGGGAGGGGAAGCGCCCTCCTCCAGGCGGCAATAGTAGCAGATCTCGTCGTCCTCGTGGTGGTGGACGCCGCAGCGGGGGCAGCGGTGCCCTCCCTGCGCGCGGCGGGCTTGGTCTTGCCGGAGGGAGGCCAGGATCCAGCCCTCAAAGGCCCTTCGGAGCTTGGGGTCCTCGACCTCGTCGAGGAGCTTCGAGAGCCGTTCGCGCTCCAGGAGGCTGAGCTGCTCTCGTTCAGCATCTTCCTCCGCATAGAGACGCCGAGCGCGGAAGGAGCTGCCCACCCGGAAGCGGATCTCCCGGATTCGGGGCTCGCCGAGGAGCGCGTTCAGCTTCTTGAGATAGACGTCCTGCATCAGGCGGAGCTGCTGGGCGACGACGTGGTTGGCCGCTTCCACATAGAGCACCCCTTCGCGGACGCGGAGGGCTTCCGTGAGGCGCCCCATCTGCGGCCCGGCCACTTCAGGCCAGAAGAGCAGGGGCTCCTGCTCCTTGAACTCCCGCTCCAGGCCCATCTGCTCCAAGAGCGTTCGGATCTCGCCCAGCGTGATGTTCCCCATTGTCCGTCCGTTCCCCGTGCATTGTACTCTTGGGGTTCCCTAAGGGCAATGCCTTCCGTCTCACTCATCTCTACAACAACTGCTGTTTATATGTATATAATCTGTAGTAGTTGTTGTAGGGGGCCGTCCTCCCTGTGGAAAACCCCACTTTCCCCAGAAGGGGAGCGAAAAGTGGGTGTGGAAAACCCTGTGGACAGATTGGGGAAAACCTGCCCCCCGCTGTGGAGAACGTATGGGGAAAACCCCGGCGGAAAATTTTCCACAGGACTTTTCCCCAGGTCCCCTCGAGTTTTCCACAGGTTTTCCACAGGGTTATCCCCAGAGTTTTCCACAGGAAGAAATCGAAATGTGATTTCATTTTTAGTAATGGCTCGGTCAGCGGATGAGTAGCGGATTAACGGATTCATCCGTTAATCCGTTTTGCATCCGTTGACCGACATTTCCCCCTTAGCCCAACGTGAGTCCCGGCTGGGGGGAGAGCCGAAGGCTCTCCTCGGGGGAGGGGATCTCCAGCCCTTGGGTGAAGCGCACATACGCGGCGGCGGCGATCATCGCCGCGTTGTCCGTGCACAGCGCGAGCGAGGGGAAGTGCAGCTCATAGTTGTGGCGTTGGCACTCCTCCCGAAAGCGGGCGCGCAGACGGGAGTTGGCCGCCACCCCCCCGACGACGACGATCCTCCGGGTGTGGATCTTGCGGGCGGCCTTGAGGGTCTTCTGCAGGAGCACGTCCACGACGGCCTCCTGGAAGGAGGCCGCCAGGTCTTCTACGGGGGCATCGGGATGCTGTCTCAGGTGATACAGAACGGCGGTCTTGAGCCCGGCGAAGCTGAAGTCGAACCCGGGCTCCTCGAGCATGGGGCGCGGCAGCTCGACGGCCCGGGGGTCGCCCTCCCGGGCCAAGCGGTCGATCTGGGGCCCCGCGGGATACCCTACCCCCAGGAGTTTTCCGACCTTGTCGAACGCCTCCCCGGCGGCGTCGTCCCGCGTGGTGCCCAGCGTCTCGTAGGAGCCCCAAGCCTTGACGTGAACGAGCAGGGTGTGCCCCCCGGAGACGAGCAGCGCCAAAAAGGGCGGCGGGGCCTCCTCCCCCCGCTCCAGGTAGTGCGCGAAGAGGTGTCCCTCCAAGTGATTGATCCCCAGGAGGGGGACGTCGAGCCCGTAGGCCAGTCCCTTGGCGGTGGAGAGCCCCACGAGCAGCGCCCCCACGAGTCCCGGTCCCCGGGTGGCCCCGATCAGCTCGATTTCCTTGAGATCCACGCCCGCTTGCTCGAGGGCCTCATCGAGGACGTAGGGCATCTTCTTGATGTGGTTGCGGGAGGCGACCTCGGGGACGACGCCGCCGTACTTCTCGTGGAGCTTGGCTTGGGAGTAGACGACGTTGGAGAGCACCCGGCGGCCCCGAAGGACCGCCGCCGCCGTCTCATCGCAGGACGTCTCGATCCCCAGGACGTACATATCGCGCTAACTTGCTGATTATCTAGCTGATGGATTTGATTAGGGGGCGAGCGCCTCGGGCTTGAGCGCCGCGACATAGGGCAGATTGCGGAAGCGTTCGGCGTAGTCGAGCCCGTAGCCCACCACGAACGCGTCCTCTTCGAGCAAAAAGCCCACGTAGTCGAGGGGGATCTTCACCCGGCGGCGGGGTTTCTTGTCGATGAGGGCGCAGATCTTGAGCGAGGCGGCCCCTCGGGCCTCTAAGTGCTCGCACAGGAAGTGGAGCGTCTGGCCCGTGTCCACGATGTCCTCGACCAGGAGGATGTGCCGCCCCTGGGCGGGCGTGCCCAGGTCCCGCAGGAGTTGGATCTCCCCCGCCTCCGAGCCCTTCCCGTAGCTGTAGAGCTGGACGTAGTCGCACTCCAGCGGGATGGGCATCGCCCGCATAAGATCTGCTAGAAAGACGATCGCCCCGCGGAAGATCCCCACCACCAGCGGGGGGTTCTCCCCTAGCGCGCTCCCCAAGAGCGCCTGGTAGTCCCGGGCGATCTGCGCCCCCAGCTCGCGGACCCGCTTTTGAATGGCCTCCTCGTCCCAGAGGACCCGCGCGACGGCGTCCTCCAGGCTGCCCCACCCCGGCTCCGCAAGGGGCGTCTCCGCGGCAGACACGGCTCGGCTACCCCTCGCTCCCGCTTCCGCTTCCGGTCCCGCTTTCGCTCGGCTGGAGCACCCGGAACTTCTCGTCGAGTCGCGCGAGGCGCTCGGTGATCCCGCCGTACTCCAGCTCCTCGAACCCGACCATCGCCGGGCCCACGAACCCCTGCCTGCGGATCTCCAGCGTCTTCTGGGTGGCCAGCTCCCGGATCGGGTCCCAGAACGGGTGGTCGAAGACGTCCACCGGCTCGGTGAGCCGCCCGTTGTGGACGCAGAACGCCAGGCACGACACCAGGGCCGGGCCGTCGAACCAGGCCACGGGCTCGTTGATCTTAATGGGCATGAAGGCCACGTTGTGGCTCCCGCGGCAGTCGCCCGAGACGTAGGGGGCAATCGCAAACGGCGAGAGGACCTCCCCCGTGGCCGGGAACTGGGACTGGACCCGCACGATCATCACGGGGTCGTCCTTGCCCACGTACTTGCCCGCGATGTTGTGAAGCCGGGTGGTCGAGACGGCCACGCACTCCTCCCCCGTGGTCCGGGAGCGGATCGACTTCACCACGAAGCGGTGGGTATCCCTTAACAGGGCGGCGAGATCGTAGAGGTCCTCGGGGGCGTTGAGCTCGATGATGCGGTCGCCCTCGGTGTAGTTGACGTCCATGATCACGAACGTAAAGCCCTGGGCCATCGAGGGGCTGAGCATCAGGCCGGGGCAGTGCATCGGGTCGGCGAAGGCCAGATATAAGGGCAAATTGTAGGACCCGGGCTCCGTCTTGTCGGCGGCGAACACCAGGAAGGGCTCGTTGGGACGCTCCTCGAACTCGATCTCCGCCACCGCGGGTCCCAAGCCCCGGACGTTCCCCGCGAAGCTGTCTTTTAAGAGATCCTGTCCCGCGCCGTAGAGGCCCTCCTCTTTAGCGATCTCCGTCCCCTCGCGGAACGCCTCCCAGGCCAGGCGGTGGATGTCGCTGTTCTCGACCCCCTTTTGGTGGGACATGAGAATGGCGATGTCGTCGCCGGTGTAGCTCACGTAGGCGTCGATGACCAGCCCGCCGCCCTCGAGCTTTACATATTCTTTCACCCGGTTGAGCACGGCCTCGCTGGGCTTGAGGTGCCCGCCCACCGCGCCGATGTCCGCCTTGATCACCGTAAGCGTCGTCTTCATCTCCTATCACCTCTTGCTCGTTCTCTTTTCTTGGCTTGCTTCTCTACTCTGGTGCCCTCAGGGGATTAGATCAGTTGGACGCGGCTGTTGTCGCCGATCACGAACTGGTAGGTCTCCGGGGGGCGCTCGTTGCGGGAGATGACCACGTGGCGCCCGATGAGGCTGTGGTCGATGCGGCCGGTGCCCCGGATCGTGGCCCCCGCCATGACGATGCTGTACTCGATCTCGCTGTCCTCTAGGGTCACATCCCGGTCCAGGGAGGTGAACGGCCCCACGAACGACTCTCGAATTACGGCACCGGGGCCGATCACCAAGGGCCCGCGCAGCTCGCTCCGTTCGATGTGCACCCCCTCGGCGATGGCCACCCG
>JALUUA010000228.1 GCA_027021605.1 Candidatus Bipolaricaulota bacterium
CCCCTGTCTGTCTCCCGACGACTTGACAAATTTAGAAGATGCTCGGTCGGGATTCTGTGGGGTGGGACGTGGATTACAGGGAGGTTGAATATGGGTTCCCGCTGTTTCAATCCCTCGGTCGGGATTCTGTGGGGTGGGACGTGAGGGAGGAGGAGGGGTGGCGGAGAGCATCCGTTGTTTCAATCCCTCGGTCGGGATTCTGTGGGGTGGGACCGGAGGACGTGGTCGCAGACCCCGAGGCTTGCCTGGTTTCAATCCCTCGGTCGGGATTCTGTGGGGTGGGACATCTGCCTTAGTGAAGCCATGGATGAATTCGTTGATGTTTCAATCCCTCGGTCGGGATTCTGTGGGGTGGGACGTCGAGCATGGTGAACTCGAAATTCTCTCCGATGATGTTTCAATCCCTCGGTCGGGATTCTGTGGGGTGGGACCTCATCGCCGCCGCTGCCTTCACCGTGCCATCGGCAGTTTCAATCCCTCGGTCGGGATTCTGTGGGGTGGGACGCGAAGGGGGGAGAAGGGAAGCAAGGGGAGAAGGGAGAGGTTTCAATCCCTCGGTCGGGATTCTGTGGGGTGGGACCCTGTAAAGCTGTAAAGATGGAGGCGGCGGGAGTCGGTTTCAATCCCTCGGTCGGGATTCTGTGGGGTGGGACAGGTGCCAACTCTCCGGTATGCCGCCGGGGATGGAGGTTTCAATCCCTCGGTCGGGATTCTGTGGGGTGGGACAAGGAGCTTCCCGATGCGTACAAGCCGAGAACGCAAGTTTCAATCCCTCGGTCGGGATTCTGTGGGGTGGGACTTCTTGACCCGCCTGATTGTCCTGGGGTCGTATCGGGTTTCAATCCCTCGGTCGGGATTCTGTGGGGTGGGACATTCTTCTTGCCTCCTTTCTGCTGCAAGCCGCAAAGGTTTCAATCCCTCGGTCGGGATTCTGTGGGGTGGGACTCCTTGGCGTCCATTTGTTTCCCTCCTCTGGGTCTGGTTTCAATCCCTCGGTCGGGATTCTGTGGGGTGGGACCTTGAAGTGGCTTGTGGCATCGCATGCTGCCAGGTAGTTTCAATCCCTCGGTCGGGATTCTGTGGGGTGGGACATGGCAAACCACGCCAATCGGTGCTAGAATATCATTGGGTTTCAATCCCTCGGTCGGGATTCTGTGGGGTGGGACGGCAGCTCATCCATCATCGGGATCGCGATGGGCTACAAGTTTCAATCCCTCGGTCGGGATTCTGTGGGGTGGGACTTTAATGCAATTGATGCTCTAGTGGAGTTTTCTAATGGTTTCAATCCCTCGGTCGGGATTCTGTGGGGTGGGACTTCCCGAATTTCTCCTTCCTCATTGTCAATAAATTCGTTTCAATCCCTCGGTCGGGATTCTGTGGGGTGGGACACAGGGCGAGGCGGTAGGATGCCTGTTAGAATCCAGGTTTCAATCCCTCGGTCGGGATTCTGTGGGGTGGGACCTGGCAATCACAGAGATAGCCAGGGGGGGGCGTGGGCGTTTCAATCCCTCGGTCGGGATTCTGTGGGGTGGGACGTGACGACAACAGCAACTGTGGGCTGGACAGTGGAGTTTCAATCCCTCGGTCGGGATTCTGTGGGGTGGGACCTGCTCCGAGATGAGGAAGTCTCGGAGTTCTGGAGTGTTTCAATCCCTCGGTCGGGATTCTGTGGGGTGGGACGGGGGAGGG
>JALUUA010000229.1 GCA_027021605.1 Candidatus Bipolaricaulota bacterium
GCCAGTCTGCCCCCGTGGGGCGCACGTCCACGATCTCGACGGGGGCCTCGCCCCTGTTCCTCACCAGGACCAGCTTGAGGGCCCGCCCCGCAGGCTGGATGCAGCGGTTCAGCCTTGGGGTGACGTCGATGTCCACGGGGCCCACCGGGGGTCCGGGTCGGCGCCCGATGGCGATGTCCACGCAGTCCTCGTTGTTCTGGGTGTTGGGCTCGGGCGAGGGAGCCCCGGCGATCCCGGCCCGGATCGACGCGCAGTTGCGCACTCGGTCCCCCTGGGGCTGCCGCACGTCGACGGTGATCGTGATCGGCGGCAACGGCCCCGGCGGGATCGGGAACGATCCCCAGGTGCACGTCACCGTCTGGCCCGAAATCGTGCAGCTCCAGTTCGTCCCCGAGGCCGAGACGGGGGTCAGCCCCGCAGGGAGGGTGTCGGTCACGGTGACGGGCGCGGCCGAGGCGGGCACGTCGCCCGGCCCGAGATTCTCCGGCTCCAGCACGATCGTCCCCTGCGTGCCCACGGCCCAGGGGGTGTTCTGAGCCCGCTTGCGGATCGTGAGGTCCCAGCCCTCCCCGCCGGGCGGGGGTTCCTGCAGCTCGCAGACGCAAAGCGTCAGCACCAAGTAGTCAATGCTCGTGTCGTCCTCGGCAAAGACGTCGAGGGAACGCCCCACGTTCATGTGGGGCAGGAGGTTCGAGGTGACGCCCAACGGCGGCGGGGACGAAGGCAGGGGCAGGTTGGCCAAGTCGAGGAGGAAGACCCGTCCGTTGGGGAAATTGGCGGGAACCCACTGATTCCCAGCCAGATCCGTAAACTCTCTCCTCCAACGATCCGTCAGCTGCGCCGTGTTCGGGTCCGTGACCTGCACCACAGTCCCGTTGCCGGTGGGCAGCACGACCCGAAGGGAGAGGGTATCGTTCTCCACCAAGCTGACATCCAAGGGGCGGGCTCCGACCTCGAGCCAGGCCCGGGTGATGGAGCCGGAAATGCCGCTGAGATCGAAGCTATGCGCGAAGAAGATGTTGCTCTGCGTGGAGTCGAACCCGACCAGGGGCTTAGTCGGCTGCAACCCGGGATTATTTTGAATCCAAGCTTGGAAGCCGGAACTCGGGGAGGCCGGGGGCGAGTCAGGGTCGGGATCGAAGCCGTCCCGCTCCCCGGCGATCAGCACAACCATCCGCTCGCCGGGAGGGCACTCCGGCTCCGGAGGGCGGGGGGTGACCTCCACCCCCGCACAGCTGCGGTTGTTCTCGGGGTTGGCGTCCTGCTGTCCCTGCAGTTCGAGGGAAACGCAGTTCTGTCCGGCCTCATCAAACGTCACCTGCAGGGTGAGCGTGACGCTGTCGCCGGGGTTCAGCGTGATCGGGGACGTTGTGTTGCATTCGATCGGGGGACCCGGACTGCAGCTCCAGGCCGCCGTGGGGCTCCAGCTTACGAGGGCGGCGCTCCCGGTGAAGCTATCGCTCACCCGGACGTTCCCGGTGAAGGGGACGTTCCCGGCGTTGGTGATCGTGATCGTGACGGTGCACGGTCCGCCCGGCGGGCAGGGGCTGTCCACCCGCTTCTCGATCGATAAGTCAGGCTGCCCCGGCTGCTCCCTGCACTTGCCCGCCGCGCCCGCGTTGAAGAGGGCCTGGATCTCCTGAGCGCTGAGGGCCCGATTGAAAAACTCCAGCTCGTCAATCCTCCCCCTGAAGCTGCCGGCTCCAGGGTCCAGCGCATGACGACCTATCAGCAGAGGCGCGTTGCTGTTCAAGCTCCCAAAGCTTTGCCTTTGCCCTGTGAAAACGGTTCCGATCAGGGCACCATCCACGTAGAACTCCAGAACCGGCCTGCTCGGATCCGTTGCAGGTGGGGTCTGACGGTGGACGACGACGGCGACATGACGCCACTGGCCGTTAAAGAAGTTGGGCGGCAGGGGAGCCAGATAGTTGTAGGTTGCCCCTGGTGAGTTCAGCCTCGACCCAAGCCAATATTGACCGTTCCAAAACTCAAGATGGAGGGTATAGCGGCCGATTCCGTCCGTCTTGTCCACGATGGCAGCCACCCAGTTGGGAGGGCCGTCGGGGAGGATCCAGGCATCGATGGTGAAGTCCCCTTCACCGGGGTTCAGGTCGGGACTGTTGGGGACCTCCACGTAGGCCCCGTTGGCCCCGTCGACTTCGATGGCTCCATTCACCACCCCGTTCACCGAGGTCACGTTAAACGGGGTGCCGTGGTTGGCGCCTGCGATATCCTGGACCATAGGGTTGATTAAGTTGGTGTCCATCGGCCACCAGGCCACCAAGCCCGCCGGGGGCGGGACGCACGGACCCGCCTGCTGCGGGAAGACCGGGGATGGCCGCTCGGGCCCCCACTGGGCCACGGTGCCTACGCCCAAAAGCCCGAGCCAGAGGGCGAGGCCCATCCCGACGATGCCGACCTTGAGGGGAAGACCGGAGAACCCTAAAACCTTCGCCTTGCATCCTTGTTCTCTCATGATCCTCACCTCAACACCAACTGTATAAAGCGGGGGGGGGTAAACGTCAAGTGGGAGCCTCAGCAAAGTAGGGGAACCTAGGAGCGGCGGATCACGACGAGCTTACGGAGGCCCTTCCACACGACCCTACCGGCCCCTTCCCCCTGCGCACCTCCCCGCACGCTTACGGTCACAAGGTAGACGCCGTGGGCCAAAGGGCGCCCCTGAGGATCGCGCAGAGGGATCACAAGCTGCTTTTCGAGCCCACGCCCAAGCGCCGCGGTTCGCGCCCGGAGGCGCTCCCGCCCGGCCAGATCGTACACGGTCACGTCCATCTCCCAACGCCCGTGTCCGCCGACCCGAAGCCGTTCCGGCAACCGCAGGCGCAGGAGCGGCAGGCTTCCCGGAACCACCCCAAGCGTCGGCCTCTCCGGGAGGACGGCCCCCGAGGGAGGCTTCTCGAGCCCCATCGGGAACACCGTTCCGTCCTCGAAAATCAGGTCGAGGCTCAGGTCGGTTCCCGCGCACGTCCCGCGCGCCAGGACGACCAAGAGCCCCCGGGTGGGCACCCGCTGCCCCCGGCCCCTTAAGATTGTTAGGTCCACCCAGTCCGAGCCCGGCGCGGGGCGCACGTCCTCCACCACCACCGGGCGGTCGAGGTTGCGGACGACGAGCAGCCGGAATCCCCGAAGCGAGGGCAGGCAGCGGGCCACGTCCCGCACCACGAGGAAGGGCGGCGGGACCCTAGCGCCGTCGCCTCCGCCTCCACCTCCATCCCCATCCCCGTTCCCGTCGTCAACCCCCTGCGGGGCGCCCCGCACCCGGGCCGTCACCACCCCGTCGCCGCGGGTGGCCATCCAGACGCGATCGGGCTCGTCGGGGAAGAGCGCCAAGTCCCAGATCCCGTTGTGGAGGAGCTGCCCCTCGACCCGCCGCCACGTCGTCCCGTTGTCCTCCGAAAGGTACAGCCCGGCCCGCTGGCCCTCCCCCGCCGCGTACATGGAGCCAGCCGCCGCGTACAACACTGCTGGCACGCCGGGCACCTCCACGAGGGCCGTCACGAAGGGCTGCTCCAGCACGGGCACGAAATTCGTGCCGCCGTCGGAGGAGGTCCGCAGCGCTCCCCGGGCCATCCCCGTGGCCTCGTCGTAGGTCCAGCCCCCCACGAAGAGCCGCCGCGGGCGGCCCGCGAACGCGATCAGCGCGATCTCCTCCTCAGGGTACGGCACGCGCTCCCACCCCATCCCGCCGTTAGTGGTGCGGTAGAGCCCGCCGCCCGTCCCCGTCCCCGTGCCGAAGGGGCCGCCCCACTGCCCCGCCCGGTCGCGCATCAGCCCCGCGTACACCACGTCCGGGTCGTCGGGATGGACGGCCAGCTTGAAGATCAGCGCGTCATCGCCCGCTTGGAATCCCGACGCGATGCGGCGCCAGCTCGCCCCCCCGTCGCTCGACTTGTACACGGAACCGCCGTGGAAGGCCACGTACACGACGTCCTCCTCGGGGGACGCCCCCCAGGCGACGGCCACCGCGGGCCGACCGGCCCCGCCGCCGGGCGGGGTGACGTCCCGCCACGTCCGGCCCCCGTCGACGCTCTTAAAGAGCCGCGAGCCCCGCGTCAGCTCCCTAAGATCGTTCGACCAGCTCGTCGCCCCCGCGTAGAGGCGATCCGGGTCCTGCGGGTGGACGCGCACCTCGGAGACGGCGTCCGTCCCCTCCAGGGCGTCCCCCGTGAGCCAGAGCAGCTGTCGCCACGACGCCCCCCGGTCGTCGGAGCGCCACAGCCCGATGTCCTCGAACGCCGCGTAGAGGACGCCCTGCGAGGCGGCCAAGTCGTAGGCGTCGGTGACCTCGGCGCCGGTGCCCGCCCAGCGGTCGGGCCCGACCCGGCGGGTGGCCAGCTGCGCCCACGTCCGCCCGCCGTCGGTCGTCTTGAGCACCCCCAGCTCGTTCGTCGAGACCATCACGTCGGGGTCCGAGGGCGAGATTGCCAGCCCCCGAGGGGCCACGGCGAAGTACGCCGCGCTCCACGTCTCGTTCACGAAGCCGGCCGTGAGCTCCTCCCACCCGTCCGTCCGGGCGTCGTACCGAAAGAGCCCACCCACAAAGTCGTCCGTAATGAGGTTGAGGAACAGCACCCGGGGGTCGCGGGGGTGGAGGCGCGCCCCGGCGGGCCGCAGCAGCAGGCCGTCGGGGTGCACCTTCGGGACGCTCCGGACCTCCGTCCAGCCCGAGCCGTCCCGGCGGTAGATTCCCCCGGCCCAGGCCGCGGGGTCCTCCGCCTCGCCGTGGACCTCGAGTACCACCCAGAGGACGGTTTGTTGCGTTTGCGGGTCGAGCCCCGTGCCCACCCAGTGGACGTCCTCGTGGCGGAAGGGGCCGCTCACCCGGGTGACGGTCTCCCCCAGGTCGGGGGTGCGGAACAGCCCCCGGTCGGTAGCCAGGTACGCGCTCCCGTCGAGGGGGTCGAAGGCGATCGCCTTAATAATCGTGTCGGGCTCGGGGAGCCCTCGAGCGGGGGCCTCCTCGAAGGTCCGCCCGCCGTCGGTGGAGCGCCACAGCCCGGCGCCCTCGGTGCCCGCCAGCGCCCGGTCGGGGTCTTGGGGGTCGAAAGCCAGCGCCGGGACGGAGAGTCCATAGGGGTCGGCGAAAGGGCTTACCAAGACGGGGATCCACGTCTCGCCCGTATCGTCGGAGCGGAAGAGCCCGAAGCCCGTGCCCGCGAAGAAGACGTGGTTTTGTGTGGGATGGGCAACCAGCGTCCAGATCCAGTAGACGTCGTTGGTGGCCTCCGGGAGCGAGAGGCCGCCCGCGTTGACGTGGCGCCAGCTGCGCCCGCCGTCGACGCTCTTGGCGATGCCCCCGATGTCCTGCCCGACGAGCAGGATCTGGGGGTTCGTGTTGTGGAAGACGGCGGCGATGACCGCCCCGCCCCCGCCGGGGCCGAGGCTGCGGAACTCCCCGAGGGTCTGGCCCAGGGCGGGAACCGCGTCCGCCCCTCCCAGGGCCACGCCCACCCCCACACCGGCTACAACAGCCCAGACATAAGCAAGGGCAAAGCAAGGGGGGCCGAGGCCCTGTTGGGACCCTCGGCCCCCTCGTGTGCACTGAGCTTGTGACCGTCGACGAGATCGGCGATAGGCGCCCATCGCGCGCTCCGTCCGCCAGCGAGGTGGGGCTCCTAGCGCATGAGGACGATCTTGCGCAGCTCGCGGACGACGGTGCCGTCGGCCCGCCGCAGCTTCACCTCGACGAGATAGACCCCGTTGGCCAGCGGACGACCGCGCTCATCGCGCAGGAAGGCGACCAGCCGGGATCCCTGGGCTTGGACCTTGAGGACCCGACGCCCGACCAGATCGTACACGCCGACTTCCAACCCTCGGGTCTCCGGCTCCCCGGCCGTCACCCACAGCAGGCCCTGCCCCGCCCGAACCCGCAAGGGCTGCGGGATCGAAGGGGTAGGGGCGGCATCCCCTGCGGAGGCCGTGAGCACCGTCCCGTCGTCGAACGCGATGTCCAAAGCCAAGTTTCCCCGGTGCACGTCCCGCGGGCCACAACCACGGCGACGCCGCCGTCGCGCAGCGTACGGCCCGGCCCCGAAATGAGCTGGAAGCTTTGCCAGTCCGAGCCCGCGGCGGGCTGCACGTCCGTGATGATCACGTCGTCGGTGGCCCCGCCGCGCTCGTTCCGAAGGAGCTTGACGGCGATGGCCATCCCCTCCCCATTGGGCCGGGCGATGCAGCGGGCCAGATCGCGGAATAACAGGAGATCTCCTCCCTCTCCCGGTGGGCTTGAGGGTTCATTGACCTTAATCGAGCCCAGGACCACATTTCCTTCAGCGTCAATGACGTCTATAAGGAGATCGCCAGGAGGAAGCATTTCGGTGTCCACGGTAATCTGAAAATTGCCTTGAGAATCGGCGACTCCTACGCCTACGATGATATCATCGATGAGGACCTCAAAGGGCGCAAGCGGAGCCAGGCCCTCCCCGGAAATTTCCACGGGGTCACCGGGGAAGATATCATCAGGAACGACCATAGCATCGGGATCCGGGGGCAAAGGCCCGTTGACAAAGCCCTGGATGAGATCGAGCGGCTCCCCGGTGATCGGATTGACCACCATGAGAAGCGTAGGAATTTCCTGAGCGAGGCTGCCTTTCAGAAAGTCCGTCGCCAGCAGGAGGGGGATTTCAACGCCTACCGAAGTTCCAATTCGTTCGCTCCGGCTTTCGTCGAGGAACTCTCCATCGATTACGTCCTCGAGGGGATCAATGACGGGAGAAGGGAGACGAATCGGCTCCAAAGGTTGCCCCGTTGCCGGATCAAGTATGAACAAAACAACGGGTTCGGAGGGGGTTATGAGCACATGTGCGTCGAATCCCTCGGAATCTCCGGTTGTCGGGTTGTTGTCCAGATCGAGGAACAACCGAAGGTCAAGATCGGGAGGGAGGTCACCGGGGAAGTTGATATCAATGTCAACGCTCACAAAGCTCGACGAGGGATCCATAGGATCGTCGAAGAACGCGACCGCAATGCTGGTCAGATCGGTGGGGGTACCCGGTGCTTGATCCGGAACTTCGTCGAAGAGGGTGGTCTTCGCACTTTTCGGCTTTGGTTCACCCTTTTGTGCTTTTGTCTTGGTCGTCTTGGGCTTCAGCTCTTTGAGCTTTTTTAGCATCTTGCGGCACTGCGCCTTTGTAAGGTTGGTACCTGCGGGTTTGCCATCTGGTTTTTTTCGCGCTCCATACATGAGGTTGTCTGGATTATTCTCGTGTCCGAGACCCAATCCATGCCCGATTTCATGAGCCCAAGTTTGAGCATCCCCGTTAATGCCACTCTGTTGCTTGACAACCGAGCTAGGTTTTCCTCGAATGGTGCTTCCGTTTGTGTTAGGTTTCATGCTCTTAGCTACCCAAACTTTGTATCCTCCGTTCTTAACCTCGTTCTTTAATGCGTATTGGATGAGCTTGATTTCCGTAGCATCGTCCGGAACGCTTCCGTTCGGGGCAATGGAAGTCCCATTCGGGTTTTTCGGATCTTGATTCTTCTTCACCTTGCCAATTGTGATGCGAATCTTCGCGTTCTTGTCTTTTAAGTGCGCATCACACTGCTTGAATATCTCGTTGATCTCCTTTTGCCGCTGCTTTAGGTTGGGGAGGGTGGCAGCGTCCAGCTGATTGATGATGACATTCAGCTGATAGAAGGTATCCGCCCAGGCTAAGGGACCGAAGAGGGAGACCAGCAAAACTGCAAAGCTTAAGGTCCGAACTCTACTCCTTCCGTGGGTTACGGAGCTCTTGCTTGGCACGCATTCCTCACCCCTTTTGGAAGAGTGCCTCTAAATAAAAACATTTTTGACACTTCCCGTGAGGAAACCGTGAGGGGCTTGCACCAATAGGATACAATGTCCATCCATAGTTAACGCGATGTGCGAGTTTCTAATGAGCCAACAATTGGTCGAGCTGCAGCGGCTCCCTCCCCT
>JALUUA010000230.1 GCA_027021605.1 Candidatus Bipolaricaulota bacterium
GAGTAGAGCAGAGAAGCAAGCGTTGGCGCAAGCGCCGGAGGACGTTGAGGAATTGTTGAGGAGTTAAGGAAGGGCCGGCGGGGAGGCTGCCCGACCGCGACTCCCCCTCTCCCGAGCAAAAACCCGCAGGGTTTGATAATCAGGAGGTGGGCCTACGGGAAAACTCTTGGAGTATCGGGGTCTTGGGACGGCGGCGTCCCCCAAACGCCGCAGCCGATCGGGCACCTCTCCCGCCGTAATCCTCGTTTCGGCCTTAGGCCCTCGCGATGCCGTAAGAACCCCCATTTCCCCGATCATCCTACCCGAAGTCCCGGGGACGGGGAAGGGGGCGGTTGCCGGATTCCGGCGTGCGATTTTCTCGGAAGAGGGCGTGCGAGATTTTCGCAATCCAATCAAAGCTCGACCAGCCCGTGGCGGATCGCAAAGCGGGTGAGTTCGGCGTTGTTGCGCAGGCCCAGCTTCTTGAGGATTCGGCGGCGGTGGCTGTCCACGGTCTTGATCCGAATTCCCAGCTCCGCGGCGATCTCGCGGTTCGTGAGCCCCTGGGCGAGGAGCCGCAGCACCTGGAACTCCCGATCGGTCAGGCGCTCCGCCGGGTCGGCCTCCTCGGGATGGACGAATTTCTCCGCGAAGGCCCGCTCGATCTCCGGCGGCATGTACGGCACCCCCCGTGCGACGGCCCGCACGGCGCGCACCAGCTCCTCGGAGTCGGCCCCCTTGTAGAGGAAGCCGTGCGCCCCCGCGCGCAGGGTCCGCAGCGCGTAGTGCTCCTCGTTGTGCATCGTGAGCACCAAGACGCGGGTGTGAACCCCTTGGGCCCGGATCTCGCGAATCGCCTCCAGGCCGTCCTTTCCCGGCATGCTGAGGTCCAAGATGAGCACGTCCGGATGGGTTGCGCGCACGAGCCGGAGGGCCTCTTCCCCGTCTTGGGCCTCGCCGACGACCCGGACGTCCACCTCGGCCGCCAGGATGCGGTGCAGCCCCTGGCGCACCAGCGCGTGGTCATCCGCGATGGCTACCCGAATCATCGTTCCGAAGTCAGCCCCCCTCGGGAGCGGGGGCGAGGGGGATCTCCGCTCGGACCCGCGTCCCACGGGGGCGTAGGGGTTCGATCCGCAGCGTCCCGCCCACCAGCGCCGCCCGCTCCCGCATCCCGATCAGGCCCAACGCGTCGGAGGAGCGGAGCGCCTCCGGGGGGATGCCCCGCCCGTCGTCCTCCACGCGGAGTACGGCCTCATCGCCCGAGACGCACAGCCGGACCCGAACGGATCGGGCTTCGGCGTGGCGCAGGACGTTGGTGAGCGCCTCCTGGGCGATGCGGTAGAGCACCGTGGCCGCCTCGCGGGGAATCGCCTCGAGGGGGCCCTCCATCCGAACGTCCCACCGCAGGTCCGGGGCCTGGCCTTGGAACTCCCCGACCAGGGTCTCGAGGGCCGGACCGAGGCCCCAGGCGTCGAGCAGCACGGGCCGGAGCCCCCGGGAGAGGGAGCGGACGGTCTCCATCGCCTGTTCCAGGCGGCGACAGAGCCCCTGGGCCAGATCCTTCACCTCCTGGGGGCGCTCGGCCCGCTTGGCGATCCACTCCGCGTCCATCTTGAGGGCGGTGAGGAGCTGGCCGAGGGTGTCGTGCAGCTCGCGCGCCAGGTGGAGGCGCTCCTGCTCTTGCGCTTCGAGGGTGCGCTGAGCGAGGTTGCGCTGGGCCTCCTCCAGCCGCTTGCGCTCGGTGATGTCCTCGATCTCGCCCTCGTAGTACAGCACCCGCCCCCGCTCGTCGCAGACGGCCCGCGCGCTGTCCTTCATCCACCGGATCTCCCCGCCCCGGACGCGGACCCGGACCTCGAAGTCCCGCACCACCCCCTCCCGCTCCATGAGCGCCTGCCAGCGCTTGCGGTCCTCGGGGTCGACGTAGAACTCCTGGACGCGGCGCTCGAGCAGCGCCTCGCGGCTGGGGTACCCGGCCATCTCCACCAACGCGGGGTTGGCGTCCACAAATCGCCCGTCGGGCGTGGTGCGGTAGAGCCCCACGGGGACGTGGGTAAAGAGGCTGCGGTAGCGCTCCTCCGCCCGGCGCAGCTCCTCCCAGAGCCGGGCGTTCTCCAGCGCCACCGAGGCCAGCTCCGCAAAGCGCTCCAGGACCCCCACCTCCGCCGGGGCGAAGCGGCGCTCCGCTTCCAGGTGCGCCAGCGCGATCACCCCGACGACCTCGGAGTCGGAGAGGAGCGGGACGCCCACGATGGCCCGGATGGCGTCATAGTCCGGGCGGTCGACGCGCCCGGACCAGTGGCGGTAGTCGTCGACGACCAGGGTGCGACGGCGCTCCCAGACCCGCCCGGCCAGCCCCTCCCCCCTCCGGACGGAGTGCCCGACGCAGCCGCGGAAGACGCCGGTGCCGATCCGCACCGTCAGCTTCTCCTCGCCGTCACGGAGGTAGACGTAGCCGTGTTCGGTGCCCACCAACACCCCGGCGCGGCGGACGATCGCCGTCAGCAGCTCCTGCACGTCGCGCCGACGGATGAGCCCCAGGGCCGTCTCGTGAAGGGCCTCCAAGTACGCCCGCTGGCGCTCCAGGACCTCCTGGGCCCGGCGACACCGCGCCTCCGCCGTCTCCAGGTCCCTCACCCGCTCCTGCAGGCGACGGAGCTCCCGCAGGAGGCTTTCGCGGTCTCGTTCCCCCCGATTCGCCATCCTTTCTCCGTTTTCTTGCTTTCGCCCCGGTTTTCCGCCCGATTGTAGCCCACGTCTCCCCCGAGAAACAAGCGGTCGACCCTCTCCTCCGGGGCCAGCGGTTGACATCCCGTGGATCCGCCCGTATCGTACGGTCATCGCCGTTGCGACTCGTTCCCCGAGGGGAGGTCGAAGAGATGGCCGAAAACCGCGATGCGGGCGCCCGGGCTGCCCGGGACTGGGGGGCGTACCGCTCGGAGTTCCCCACCCTGCAGCGGAAGGTCTACCTCAACACCTGCTCCCTGGGGGCCCTCTCCCGGCGCTCCCACCGGGCCGTCAACGAGTTCCTGGCGCTCTGGGAGGAGTGGGACGCCTCCGCCTGGTACGAGATCTGGCTGGGGAAGCTGGGGGAGCTGCGGGAGAGCTTCGCCCGGCTCATCGGGGCCCGACCCCACGAGGTCGCGCTCCTCCCCCACGTCTCGGCGGCCCTAAGCGCGATCGCTTCCTCTCTAGACTACAAAGAGCGCCCCAAGGTGGTGCTCACGGCGCTCGACTTCCCCACCGTGGGGCACCAGTGGTGGGTCAAGCGCCCCCTGGGCGTCGAGGTCGAGATCCTCCCCAGCCCCGACGGGGTCCGGGTGCCCCTAGAAGCCTACGAGCGCGCCGTCGACAAGTGCACCGCGCTGGTGGCCACCTCGCGGGTCTTCTTCACCAGCGGGTACATCCAGAACCTAGGGGCGATTGCGGAGATCGCCCACGCCCGCGGGGCCTACGTCCTCGTCGACGACTACCAGGGGACCGGCCAGATCCCCATCGACGTGAAGGACCTCAACATTGACATGCTCGTCACGGGCGGGCTGAAGTGGCTGCTCGGCGGCCCCGGGATCGCCTTCCTCTACGTGCGCGAGGGGCTCATCGAGGAGCTGGAGCCCACGATCACGGGCTGGTTCGCCGCCCGGAACCAATTCGACTTCCGCGTGGACGAGTTCGCGTACCACGAGGACGCCCGCCGGTTTGAGTCGGGAACTCCCGCGTTGGCGGCCGTCTACGCCGCCGCGGCGGGCCTGGAGATCGTCCACGAGATCGGGCCTCCCGCCTTACGGGAGCGCACGAGCTTCCTGACCGAACACCTCATCGAAGGAGCCCGTCGGCGGGGGCTGGCGCTGCGCGTGGCCGATCGGCCCGAGGAGTGGGCGGGGATCGTGATGCTGCCCATGGCCGATCCGGCCTCCGCGGTGCGAAAGCTTGCGGAGCGCGATATCATCGTCGACTACCGCCCCGGCGCGCTGCGCGTCTCGCCGTACTTCTACAACACGCCGGAGGAGAACGAGCTCGTCCTCGACGCCGTTCAGGAGCTCCTGCGCTCCTCCCACGGGTCGCGCGGTGAATGCTAGGGCAGGTGATTCACCACGAAGCGCGCAAGGAGCAGCGCCCACAGGGCCAGCCCCACCCAGATGATCGCGGGCACGGGCGGGTTGGGCCGGTCGCGCACCACGAACAGCGTCGTGGGCCGCCCGCTCCCCTGAAGGTCCGCCACGATCAGGGTGTAGTTCCTCTGGGGGCCGAAGCGCAGCCCCTGGACGCGCATCAGGAGCTCCCCCTCCGGGGAGAGCACCGCGAGGTCGTACGAGCCCGGCGCCACCGGGGTGTACCCCCGACCCAACGGGATCTTTCCCCCCCCGCTGAGGTCGAGGACGGCGCGCGCCTCGGAGCCGGGGAGGGCGTCGATCAGGCGCACCCGCGCCCGGTCCCGATCTTCGGCGCGGGGGAACTCGTCGACCAAGAGGATCGCGCCGACCCTTGCCCTCGGGGAGCCGACGAGCACCGCGGTGTGGGCCCTCCCCGGCTGCAGCAGCACCCTCTCCTCGAGCGCCGGGCGGCCCCCCGGCCCTGCGGCCCGCAGGAGGTGCTCGCCCGCGGGCAGGCGCACGTAGCGGCTCACCGAGCGGACCGCAATCCCCTCGAAGCGGAGCGCGTCGTCCACCCAAACGTCGAGCGCGTCCACCCCACCCACGAGGTGGACGACCCGCAGCTGGGCGGCTCCCGCATCCGCTCCTGCCCCTGCTCCCTGCGCCCGGGCATCCGGGGCCCCGACCCCCATCCAGCCCAGGGCCAGCAGGAGCACGCCGAGGGCTCCCGCCAGGGCTTTCCTACCCCCACCCCCACCACCCCCGACGCAGACGCCGACGCCGGATGCGGCCTTCGTCCTGCCCTCTCGCTTTTGCGCTTGCCCTTGCTCTCGCCCTCGCTCTTGACTCACCGCGGCCCCCTCATCCTCATCGTCGTCTCGACGTCGTGGCTTGGGTTCATGGGCCTATAGCGTGGGCTTATAGGAGGATGGCCAGGGCGATCGCCGCCAGGCTGAAGGCGAAGGCCGCCACCGCCAGCCGGAGGATGAGCTCCGGCCGCAGGCCCTCCTGCTCGATTTGCTCGGGCGGACGCGGCACCTCGGCCAGCACCTCGCGCTTGATCTCCTCGCGCATCTCCTCGCGCATCCTCTCGAGGGTCGGCCCGATGGCGGAGAGGGCCCGGCGCAGCTGGGAGAGTTCCTCCTCGAGCTGCTCCTGGCGGGCAGCCAGCTCGGCCATCTGGGCCTGAAGCGCCTCCAGGCCCTCGACCCGAAGGGTCAGCGCGTCTACGCGCCCGGACAGCTCCGGGAGCAGCGCGGTGAACTCGTCCTCCAGCTGTTGGATGCGGTCGGCCAGAGCCCGAAGTTGCGTCTCCAGCGCGTCCAGGCGGCCCTCCAGGTCCGCGCGCAGGGCGTCCAGCTCGCCCCGAAGGCCGCCGAGCTGCGCGCGCGCAGAGGCCAGGCCCTCCTCGTTCGCGTCCACCCGCTCGGCGAGCCCGTCGAGCGCGCCCTGCAGCGTGCCCTGCTCGCCCCGCAGCGCGTCGAGCGCTCCACCCAGCCGCCCCTGGAGGTCCTCCAGCTGGGCCTGCAAAGCGGCGATCTCGTCCTCCAGCCCCTCCAATTCCCGGAGCTCCTCGATGTCGGCCGCGTTCATCCCCACCTCGCCCTTGAGGGCGGCGATGTGGTCCGAAAGGGCGTCGAGACGGGCGGAGAGTTCATCGATTTGGCGGGCGTGGCGCTCCTTGGCTTCCTCCAGCGCGTCGAGCCCCTCGAGCCGCTTCTCCAGGGCTGTCACCCGCTCGGCCAGCTCCCGCAGCCAGTCCCGAAGGTCCCGCTGGTCCTCCCCCAAGCGCACCACGGTGGAGCGCACGCCCAGGAGGTCCTGGTCGAGCGCGTTCACTTGATCTTGGAGTTGCCCCATCCGCTGGCGGTCCTCCGCCTGTTGGCGGCCGAGGGCGTCCAAGGCGTCGCGAAGCTCTTGGAGCTGGGCCTCGAACCTCCGAGCGATCGCCTCCGGCAGCTCCCCGACCCTCTGGGAGAGGGCCTCCAGGCGCGCCTCGAGGTCCTCCAGCTGCGCCCGGAACCCGTCGTGCTCCGCGGCGAGCCCCTCGAGCGTCGCCCGCAGGGAGGCGAGGTCCCCCTGCAGCTCGGTGAACCCGCCCTCCAGGTCGGCGACCCGCCCGCGCACGGCGACCCCCTGCTCCTTGACCTTCTCCAGGCGCCCCAGGAGGGTTTCAAAGCGCCCGCTCAGGTCTTCCGAGAGGCCCATGACCGTCTTCTCCAGGGTCTCGACGCGCCCCGCGAGGGTCCCCAGTTGGGTCTGGAGCCCCCGGTGCTCGTGCGCCAGCTGCGAGACCGTGGCCGCCAGCGAAACCGGGTCCACGTCGCCGAGGCGCGCCTCGATCCGCGTGCGGGTCCGCTCCACCCGAGCCTCTAGAGCTTGGAGGCGCTCCTCGAGGCGCTCCTCCCAGGAGCCGGGCAGCGCGTCGACTCGGGCGCTCAGCTCCGCCACCGTCGCCCCCAGGGAGCGCAGCCGTTCGGCCTGCTCCGTCACCGCAGCCTCGAGGGAGCGCAGCCGCTCGTTCTGGCCCGCGTCTTGCTGCCGGAGCCGCTCCAGCTGTCGGCCCTGCTGCTCGACGGTCTCCATCAGGGCGGTGATCGTGGGGCCGAGGCGCTCGATCTGGGCCTTCAGCTCCTCCCAGCGGTCCGGGGGCGGGGGTGGGGGCATCTCCTCGCGGGGCGGGGGCGCGCCCGTGACGGCGCTCAGGCAATCCTCAAAGAGGGAGCGCAGCACCGCGCCCGGGTCCGCCCGGAAGTTTAAGAGATGGAAGACGCGGCCGCCCGTCTGGGCCGCCAGGCTCCCCGGATCGGGGCCGTAGACGGCCGAGGTGAACTCGAAGGCCGGGTCGACCACCGCCAGGAAGACGGCGTCCCTTTGCTGCAAGGCCGCCAGGGCCTCCCCTTGGGTGGCGGGGGCCTCGGGGTAGACGTCGGCGTCCTCGTCGCTGATGAGCACGGCGCAGACGCCCGCATCGGGCCGAAAGCCCATCGCGTCGCTCATGCCCAGCACTACCGCGCTCAAGCCCGGCTCGCGCAGCCCGTTGGCCACCAGCTCCCCCAGCTCCTGGGCGAACAGCTCCACGCCGCTCGTGAGGGGCAGGTGGATGTGGGGCTCGCCGGGGAAGGCCGTCCCCGCGTGGCCCGCATAGGCCCCGAACCCCACCAGCCCTAAGCGCACGTCCACCCGTCCCCGCAGCCGGGTGACGAGATCCACGATGCGGGCCCGCACCTCGTCGAGGTCGTTGAACATGCTCCCCGACTCATCGACCAGGAAGACGATGTCGGCCTGGGGCACCTCCGCACCGGCCTGCTGCGCTCGGGCGCTCGGGCCGATCCCGGCTGCGATGGCCAACAGCAGCGCCAAGATCAGAATCCAGGGCAGGGCAAGCGTGGGCAGGGCAAGTGTGGGCAAGGCAAGCGTGCGCCCACGCCTCCGTTCGATTTCCCTTCGAATGCGCATATACGCCTCCTATCCTTTTCGGCTCTCTCTCCCCATCCCATCCGATCCGATCCACTCGCTTTCCTCCCGCGGCGGAGGACGGGGGATCGCTCTCCCTTTCGTAAGCTCTCCCCTTCTTATCACGAGTTTCGGTCGGAAGTCAATATTGGACATCACCGTCGTGGAGGGGCTTACGGGCCATTGGCACGCGGAGCGCGGGAACTGCTAGAATCGAACTCGATCCGACATGACCGAAATCGGACGGGACGCTCAGACGATGCGCGCGGTGGTCAAGGCCGAGCCGGGGCCGGGCCTGAGGCTTCAGGAGGTCCCCGTCCCCGAGCCGGGGCCCGACGAGGTGCTCGTCAAGGTCAAGGCGGCCTCCATCTGCGGGACGGATTTGCACATCTGGCGTTGGGAC
>JALUUA010000231.1 GCA_027021605.1 Candidatus Bipolaricaulota bacterium
TGTTTGCCGAGTACGTGCGGCGAAGGGCGGTATAGGCTCATGCATAGCACGCTCAGCCGATGTGCACGTTTGCCTTGGGTTCCCAAGCTCACCCGAACTTGCCCGTGATGTAGTCCTCCGTCTGCTTGCGGATCGGGTCCTCGAAGAGCTGGGCCGTGGGGCCGAACTCCACCAGGCGCCCCAGGTACAGAAACGCCGTGTAGTCACTCACCCGGGCTGCCTGCTGCATGTTGTGGGTGACGATCACGATCGTCACCTCCTCCTTGAGTTCGTGGATTAAGTCCTCGATGCGGGCCGTCGCGATGGGATCGAGCGCGGAGGCGGGCTCGTCCATCAAGAGCACCTCGGGCTCGACGGCCAAGGCGCGGGCGATGCACAAGCGTTGCTGTTGCCCCCCCGAAAGATCGAGCCCGCTCTTCTTGTGCAGGAAATCCTTGACCTCGTCCCAGAGGGCGGCTCGTCTCAGGGCCTCCTCCACGCGCTCGTCGAGGCGGTCCCGGTAGCCGTTGATTCTCAATCCAAACGCCACGTTCTCGTAGATGCTCTTGGGGAAGGGATTGGGCTTTTGGAAGACCATCCCGATCCTTCGGCGGACCTCCACGGGGTCGACCCCCTTGGCGTAGATGTTCTGCCCGTGGAACAGCACCTCCCCCTCGGTCCGCACGCCGGGGATGAGGTCGTTCATGCGGTTTAGGGCTCTTAGAAAGGTGCTCTTGCCGCAGCCGGAGGGGCCGATAATCGCCGTCACGCGCCGCTCGGGGAGGTCCAGCGTGACTCGATCGATGGCCCGCTGCGGGCCGTACCAAACACTTAAGCTTCGGGTTCGGAGCACCGGCGGCTCGCTCGGGGCCACGACCGCGGGCTCCAAGTCCTTAAGCTCCTCTCGGCGCCGGGCGAGCGCCTCCGTTGCCGTTTGGGCATTCGTGGGCACAGACGCCATCAAGACCACCTCTTCTGGTAGCGGTTTCGCAGCCAAATGGCCGTCCCGTTGAGCAGCAACAGCAGCACGAGCAGCACGACGATGGAAGCGGCGGCCACCTCGGCGAAGCCCTCCTGGGGCTTGGTGGCCCAGTCGAAGATCTGCAGCGGGATCACCGTAAACGAGTCCCACAGGCTCTGGGGGACGTACGATACATAAAGGAAGGCCCCCAACAGGAGCAGGGGCGCGGCCTCCCCCAGCGCCCGGGAGAGCGCCAGGATCATGCCCGTGAAGATCCCCGGGAGCGCGTAGGGGAGGACGTGGTGGCGGAGCACCTGCCAGCGGGTGGCCCCCACCCCGTAGGCCGCCTCCCGGATCGAGGGGGGGACGGTGCGCAGGGCCTCGCGCGCGGCGAGGATCACGATGGGCAGTACCAGCAGCGCCAGGGTGATCCCCCCCGCTAGGATGCTCCTTCCCAGATGCAAGGAGCGGGCCAGGATCTCCAGTCCGATGATCCCGTAGATCACCGAGGGGACGCCCGCCAGGTTCGCGATGAGGATCTGAAGGACCTCCGTGAGGAAGCCGCGGCGGGCGTATTCCTCGAGGTAGACGGCGGCCCCGACCCCCAGGGGGAAGGCCACCAGGGCCGTGACCAGGATCACGTACAGGGAGCCCAAGAACGCGCTGGCCAGCCCCGCGTGCTCGGGGTAGCGCGGCTCGTTTACGCTCGTGAGGAAGGCCCAGTACGCGCGCAGGAG
>JALUUA010000232.1 GCA_027021605.1 Candidatus Bipolaricaulota bacterium
GGATCGGCCCCTTTCGTTGGGTTTGTGGGCCAAGCTGGGCAGCCGGGACGAGCCCGCAGATCTTGCGGGGATCGCCCACTTCCTCGAGCACATGGTCTTCAAGGGGACCTCCCATCGCACGGCCTTCCAGATCTCCGCCGAGATCGACGCGTTGGGCGGGAGCATCAACGCGATGACCTCCAAGGAGTACACCACCTACTTCGTGGACGTCCTGCCCCATCACTTGGAAGCGGCCCTGGACGTGTTGGCGGATCTTTTGCTTAACCCGCTGTTCCGCCCCGAAGACATCGAGAAGGAGCGGAACGTCGTCCTAGAAGAGATCCGGATGCAGGAGGACACGCCCCACGAGAAGGTGTTCGAGCTGTTCTCCGAGCGGCTGTGGGATTCGGAGCACCCGCTGGCCCGCCCGATCGCGGGGCGCTTCGAGACGGTAAGCCGCTTCGAGCGCGATGCCCTCGTCGAGTTCTTCTCGCTCTACGACACCCGGAGGGTCTTCCTGGCCGCCGTGGGGGACGTCTCGCAAGACGAGCTTCTCCGGGTGGCGGAGGAGAAGCTTAAGGGCCTGCGGGAGCCGCGAGAAGACCTCCCGCCTCGGACGCCGCCGCAGCCCAAGGGCGGGCTCTGGGTCGAGGACCGGGAGCTGCAGCAGGCCCACATCTGCCTGGGGACGGTGGGACTCCCCAAGGGCGACCCCCGGCGCTACGCCTTGGAGGTGCTCAACGCCGTCTTGGGTGGGGGGATGAGCTCGCGGCTCTTCAAGCGCATCCGCGAGGATTTGGGGCTGGCCTATGCCGTCTTTAGCCACCCCAGCTACTACAGCGACAGCGGGCAGTTTGTGATCTACCTGGGCACCGAGCCCAAGAACGCCCTCCAGTCCCTGGAGATCTGCCGCGAGGAGATCGAGCGGCTCACCCGCGAGCCCGTCGACGACGAGACGCTCCACATCGCCAAGGAGAAACTGAAGGGCCACACCCTTTTAGGCTTAGAGAGCAGCCACGCGCGCATGCTGCGCTTAGGGTATGCCGAGATCTACCAGACCCACTTCCCCGTCGAGGAGATTCTACGAAGGGTGGAAGCCGTCACCGCCGAGGACGTCCAGCGCGTAGCCCGCGATCTCTTCCTGAACGATCACTACACGCTCACGGTGGTGGGGCCGGAGAAGCAGCTTAGTTCGCTCGAGAAAGCGGTCCCCGTTTTGGCCTAGGCGATGAGGATTCTGCATCTGGCGGATACGCACATCGGGACCCGCCAGTACGGGCTGGAGGAGCGCCGTCGGGACTTCTCCCGAGCGTTTCACCAGGCGATCGAGATCGCTGTCCGAGAGGGGGTGGACGCCGTCGTCCACGCCGGGGACCTCTTTGATGACCGCTACCCCTCCGCCGAGGACCTTCACGAGACCCTGCAGGCCCTCTTCCATCTCAAGGAAGCGGGAATTCCCTTTCTGGGCGTCGTGGGCAACCACGAGCAGCGCCGGGGCGTCCAGTGGCTCGATCTCTTTGCCCACCTAGGGCTGGCCGTCCACCTCTCCGAGGAGCCCTTCAAGCTTCAGGGGGTTCCCTTCTACGGGCTCGACTACGCGGGGCGCCGCGGGGTCCCGCTTCCGGAGATGGAGCCCGATTCCGTTCTCGTCTGCCACCAGATGCTCGACCAAGTGCGCTCCGACGGGGAACTCCGAC
>JALUUA010000233.1 GCA_027021605.1 Candidatus Bipolaricaulota bacterium
CCGCAGGCAACCCGATGACCTCTCGCGGTTTCGGCCCTTCGGCTCGGAGGCGTTCCTGCCCTTTGGGGCGGGGGTGCGGTTTAGCGTCACGGGCATGGCCCACGACGAGTGGGGGTTCCCCGCACCCGACGGCCACGCCGAGAGGCTGCTTCGGCGCATCGTCGGGAAGATTCGAGACCGGGTTCGCGAGCTGACCCTCTACCAGGCCCGGCACCTGGAGGACGCTAAGCTAGAGCTCATAATCGTGAGCTACGGGATCGTGAGCCGCGCGGCGGAGAGCGCCGTGGAGCGCTTAAGGGAGGCGGGCGAGCCCGCCGGGCTGCTCGACTTGAAGACCCTCTGGCCCTTCCCAGACTTCCTGTTCGAGGGGCTTCCCCGGGGGATCGAGCGGGTGGTGGTGCCGGAGCTGAACCTGGGGCAGCTGGTGCGGGAGGTCGAGCGGGCCGTCCGCCGGGTGCCCCACCTGCGGGACGTCGAGGTCGTCCCCGTAAACCGGGTGGACGGCCGGCTCCTCACGCCGGAGGAGATCCTAAAAGCGACGGAGGGCTGAGCGGAGATGGGCGATCGCTATCGGCGCTATTTGCGGGTCGAGAAGCTGCCGAGCGTCTGGTGTCCCGGCTGCGGCAACGGGGTGGTCGTCAAGGCGCTCGTCCAGGCGATCGACGCGCTCAAGCTCCAGAGGGACGACGTGGTCGTCGTCGGGGGGATCGGCTGCTCGAGCCGCACGCCCTTCATTCTAGACTTTAACACGATGCACACGACCCACGGGCGGGCCCTGGCCTTCGCCACGGGCATCAAGATGGTCCGGCCCGAGCTTACCGTCATCACGACCATGGGCGACGGGGACACAGCGGCCATCGGGGGGAACCACTTCATCCACGCCTGTCGGCGCAACTTGGACATCACGGCCATCGTCTTCAACAACGAGATCTACGGCCAGACGGGCGGGCAGGCCGCGCCCACCACCCCCTTCGGGAAGCGCTCCACGACCTCCCCCTGGGGGGCGATCGACCCGCCCTTCGACCTGGTGCAGCTCGCCCTGGGGACGGGGGCCAGCTTCGTAGCAAGGGCCACCGTCTTCGACTTCCGCGAGATGGAGCGCATTCTGGAGCGGGCGATCGCCCACAAGGGCTTTGCGGTCGTCGAGGTGCTCACCCCCTGTCCCACATACTACGGGCGGCTCAACGGCGTGCGCGATCCCTACGAGATGGTCCGCGTGCTGGTGGAGGAGACGATCCCGCCCAGGCCCGAGGGCACCCCCCAAGCGGACGGGGACGGCTGCCCCCGCGGCGTGCCCTCGGATCTCGTAAACGGGCTCAAGAAGCTCCCGACGGGGATCTTCCGCGCGGAGGAGCGACCGGAGTACACCGAGCTCTACGCCCAGCTCTGCGCGGAACAATCCCGCGCGTACGCACACGAGCCCGAGGGAGGGCTCCCATGACGAGAAGACACCCCCTGGCGGAGAAGGACCCCTTGGAGATCCGCCTGAGCGGCTCGGGCGGACAGGGCCTGGTCCTGGCGGGCGTGATCCTGGCGGAGGCCGCGCTCTTGGACGGCAAGAACGTCGTCCAGACCCAGAGCTACGGCCCCGAGGCGCGCTTGGGCGCCAGTCGCTCCGAAGTTGTTATATCAAAGAACAAGATCGCCTACCCCCAGGTGACGAAGCCCGACGTG
>JALUUA010000234.1 GCA_027021605.1 Candidatus Bipolaricaulota bacterium
GGCCGGTGGCTCCGTCTAAGACGTAGACGTTCTTGTCGTCGGAGCCGACCACGACCTCGGGGCGGCCGTCGCCGTCGACGTCCCCGACGGCGGGCGAGGACCAGATGAGCTTCTCGGTCTGGTAGCTCCACTTCGGGGTGCGGATCACGCTTGGGCCGCCCGAGTCCGAGGGGACGGCGTAGACGGCCCCGTCGAACGAGCTGATCACGATCTCGGGCTTCCCGTCGCCGTCGATATCCCCCACGGCGGGGGAGGGCTCCACGGCGCCCCGGGTGCCGAAGCGCCACTTGAGCTGAGGTCCGGTAACCTCCCCCCGGCCGGGGACGAAGCCCGTGTGCTGAAGGTCCCGCCGGAACATGGGCCACTCGCTCAGTCCAAGCGGGGTCCCCGCCCCGCCCGCGGCGACCGCCGTCCGGGCGCCGAGGCGCCCCCCCAAGAGCAGCCCCAACGAAAGACCCGTAATGCCCCGCAGAAACGTCCGTCGGCTGATTCGCTTCATCGTGTTCGTCGCTCCCCTGTTGGATCGATGTTCGTTTCGCTCCCGCTTGGGAGGCCGTCGGCCTTTCCCGTTCCCTGTACGCACAAGTATAGACGGAAGTTCCCTCCCCCGTCGAGCTTTTCGGGGGGATCGCACGGGGGGATCGCAGCCCCGCGGCACCGCCGCGGCTTTGACAAGACCCCCCGGAGCGCGTTGAATGGGGCGCCATGCTCCCGAGGGGGGACGAGCGGGTGCGGACGGT
The DNA here is from genome assembly GCA_027021605.1 of Candidatus Bipolaricaulota bacterium. Lineage (GTDB taxonomy): Bacteria > Bipolaricaulota > Bipolaricaulia > RBG-16-55-9 > RBG-16-55-9 > JALUUA01. The sequence continues at coordinate 741 of JALUUA010000234.1, forward strand.
GCGGGTGTTGGGGATCGGGCTCTCGATCGTTGCGGCCCTGTTGGCCGTGGGCGTCGGGCTCGCCCGCGTCCGCTGGGAGGGCGCCTACGACCGCGTGCAGCTCGCGGTGTACGCCAACGCAACGCTCCTCTCGGCCCCAAACTGGGGGGAGGAGCTTAGGGAGCTGGGCATCACCGCGATCGTCGTCTCCCCCCAAGACGTCGAGGAGCTTCGCGCGGAGTTCTTCCCTCGAAGGCGAGGGGAGAGGCCGTGGGCGTCCTGGGACGCGCTACGGAGCGGGATCTCCCCGGGGCTTGCGTTGTACTGGGACTTGAACGCCTGGGTGCCCCCTTCCGCGTTCCCTCGCTATCTCGAGAGGCTTTGGGAGCTGGAGCCCCGCGGGTTTGTGCTCTCGTTCCCGTACGCCCTGGGACCCTGGGGGACGAAGCCCTGGCTTTCCCGCCTTTCCCGGACCCCCGCCGATGGGCCGGTGACGTTCGCGGTCCGGGAGTTTGCGGGCTTCGCACAGCAGACCGAGCTGATCGCGCTCTACCGCTCCGGGTGTGTGTGCACCGCGGTAGTGCGGGCCCACGGCCTTTCCCCCGAGGAGCGGGAGCGCGTAAGCCCGCAGAAGCGGATCGCCCGCTATGTGCGAGCCGTGCGGGAGCGCAACGTCCGGCTCTTGGTGCTTCGGGCCTCCTCGCTCGACGACCTCCGCCGGGAGGCGGACGCCCTCTCCCGGCAACTGGAGCGACTGGGGTTCTCGCCGGGAGAGCCCGGACGTCCGCCCCCGTTCGAGGTGCCCACGGGCGTGCGGGCCCTCCTGTGGATGGGGGCCGTGGGCGGTCCGGCCCTCCTCCTTCCGCTGCGACGCGCGCCCCGGGGGGGCCTCGGAGGGGGGCTTGCGCTGGGACTGGGACTGGGGCTGGGGCTGGGGCTGGGGCTGGGAGGGG
>JALUUA010000235.1 GCA_027021605.1 Candidatus Bipolaricaulota bacterium
GTCCGGGAGATCCTCGCGTCGTTGGAGGCGGGGCAGAGGGCGTTTCTCTTCGCGTACTGGGACGCTTTGGACTCGATCGCCCACGAGCAGGGGCCGGAGTCCCCCGCTTGGGACGCGGAGCTGCGCTCCCTTCTCCGTACCCTCGACCGCGAGCTCCTCGGCGCGCTGGCCCCCTCCACAAGGGACCGAACGCTCCTTTTGATTACCGCAGACCACGGCCAGATCCGCGTGCTCCCCAAGGAGAAAGTTGTGCACCTCAAGCGCTACCCGAGCTTAGTGAGGAAGCTGCGGTTCAGCCCCACGGGCGAGTACCGCGCGGCGTACTTGTACGCGAAGCCCGGCGCGCTGCGGGAGCTGGAGGAGGATCTCAAAGAGCGTTTCGCGGAAGAGCTGGCGGTGCTCCGCTCCGAGGAGGCCCTGGAAGCGGAGCTCTTTGGGCCCTGCCCCTCCCCGCACGGGGAGCACCCCGAGGTCCGCGAGCGCTTGGGGGACCTCATCGTGATCCCCAAGGGGGCTCAAGCGCTGTACTGGCCCTACGACGACTTCGATCTGGTGGGGCGCCACGGGGGCCTCACCGACGAGGAGATGCTCGTGCCCTTCCTCGCGGTGTGATACAATCTTCTCAAGGGGGCTTGCCCATGATCGGACGAAACGCTCTTTGGACCGGGATTCTGATCGGACTCGTCGGGATCTTCGTGGCGGGCTGCGCGCAGCCCAATCAGCCGCCCACCGTGCGCATCACGGAACCGCAAGAGGGTGTGCTCCTGGGGAGCGAGGTCTCGTTCCGGGCCCAAGCCTCGGATCCCGACGGCGAGGTGAAGAGCTACCGCTGGGACTTCGGCGACGGCAATATCAGCGAGGAGCCCGCGCCCACCCACCGCTACGAGCGCACGGGGGAGTACCGGGTGACGCTCACGGTCACCGACGACCGGGGGGAGACGGCCCAGGACGGGATCACGGTGAAGGTCCAGGTGGGCCCGAAGGCGATCGCCACCGTCCGCCAGGCGCACGCCTCGGAGGCGATCGTGCTGCAGTATTTGAGCGGGGAGGCCCCCCTCACGGTCGCCTTCGACGGGACGCGCTCCCGCCCCGAGCCGGGGACCCAGATCGTCTCGTACGAGTGGGACTTCGGCGACGGCACCCGGGGGGAGGGCCCGACCCCGATCCACACCTACGTCGAGGCCGGGGAGTACGAGGCCGTCCTCACCGTCACGGACGACCGGGGCCGGACCGCCTCGACGACCGTGACCGTGAAGGTCGTCTCCTACGAGGCCACCCAGGAGACCCTGGAGCTGGACGGGGTGGAAGTACGAGTGGCCCTCTACGACAAGCAGGAGGCGCCCTTCGCATCGGGGCTATCGCTCGTCTTCCGTTACGTCGTCGAGGCCCCCCGGAAGCTGACCGAGGAGGAGATCCGCCAAGTGTTAGAGGCGCTGATCGAGCGGGCTAAGAAGCGCCCGCGGCTCACCCGCATCACCGTATATCTGTTTGACCGGGTGCGAAAGAACTTCATGATCCCGCGGGATTACGCGCACTACCTGGGCAACGCCGTCTGGGACGGGACGGCCCCCGAGGAGGAGCAGCTCGTCTTCTCCCCCAGCCGGGCGTATCTCCAAGGGGACGGCCTGGAGGTCTTGGGGTACGAGATCCGCGAGACCCTCCTTACGCCCGATGACCCGGAGTGCGGGGAGCTCTGCGGGGCGTTCCGCTTGGGGTTCGCGGCGCTCTACATCCAGGACGAGCCCCTCTGCGAGGAGCTTCTGGAGAACACCCTGCGGGAGGTCGCGGCCTGGCGGCTGCTGAGCTCCTATGAGGGCTTCGTGGCCAACGTCTACTCGCGGGACGTCCGCCGGCCGTTGGGGTGGATGCTGGGCCGCCGGGCGCAGCTCCAAGACGAGCTCGCGTGGGAGGACCTCCCGCAGGGATTGCTCGTGCCGTGGGCGGAGCCCGATGAGCAGGCGCAGCCGACATGGCAAATGCAAGGCGAGACGGTGCGGATCGCCTGGGACCCCGCTCAGGTCCCCCCGTGCCCGCCCCAGAGCCCCTGAAGGAAGGCGTGGATGTTCGGCCCCAGCGCCTCGGGGTCGTAGCCGCCCTCCAGCACCGCGAACGTGGGGAGCTCCAGCTCAGCCAAGAGCTGCCCGAGGCGTCGATAGCTTTGGGTGGTGAGCCCCAGCGAGGCGAGGGGGTCGCGCTCATAAGTGTCAAAGCCCGCGGAGATCGCCAGCTGCTCGATGCCCTCCCGATCCACGGCCGTTAGCGCTTGCTCCAGGGTCCGCAGATAGACCTCCTCCCCGCAGCGGAAGGGCAGCGGGTAATTCAAGCAATTTTGTTCGTGGTGGAGCCCCGTGCCCGGGTAGTTGGGGAAGCTGTGCAGCGACACAAACCCCACAGAGGGATCGCCCAAGAAGATCGCCTGGGTGCCGTCGCCGTGGTGGCCGTCGATGTCCACGATGAGCGTCTTCTTTCCCGAAGCCTTCACGGCCACGGCCAGGTTGTTGAAGTAACAGAACCCCGCCACCCGCTGGGGCCCGGCGTGGTGCCCCGGCGGGCGCATCAGCGAAAACCCCCGCTCCCGCATCGCCAAAAGGGCCCCGCCCGCCGAGAGACGGGCGTACTCGTAGATGTTCTCATAACGGGGGCTGTCGGGGTCGTAAAACTCTCGGTTTTTCACCCGCTCCAGGTGCTCCGGGGTGTGCACCCGCAGCAGGTCCTCCTCGGAGGCGGGCTCCGGCTCCCGGAAGCGATAGACGCCCTGGGCCCTCAAGAACTCCAAGGCCCTTTGGAGGCGCTCGGGGCTTTCGGGGTGCCCCGGCGCGCCGTACTCCAAGCAGCGCGGGTGGAAGACGATCGCGTTCATAGGGGGAAGTTTAGGGCTTGCTCAGCCGCTCCAACGCCCGCTTGATGAGTTCTTCGGTGGAAAGTTCGCCGTACTCCTCCCGCACGCGCTCTAGAGCCCTTCGCGCCTCGGACTCCCGGAAGCCCAGGGTGCGCGTAAGGGCCCGCAGAGCCGTCTCCTCCCGCTCGTCCAAGGGGGCGGCCGCGGGGGCCCCGAGCGGGAGCCGGGCCACCTTCTCCTTGAGTTCCACGATGAGCCTCTGGGCCGTGCGCTTCCCGATCCCCTTGATCGCGGCAAGCTCCGCGGCGGAGCCCTTCACGATGGCCTCCTGGAGCCTTTGGGGCGTGGTGGCCGACAGGATCGAGATGGCCACCTTCGGCCCGATCCCCGCTACGGTGAGCAGAAGCTCGAAGAGCTCCCGCTCCTCGGGGGTGCTAAAGCCGTACAGCGCCAAGTCCCCCTCCCGCAGGTGGAGGGAGACGAAGAGCTTTACGCTTTGGGCCCCGTCGCGGCGTCGGGCCGTAAACAGCTCCTCCCGCGTTTGGCGGGAGGTGTAGACCCGGTACCCCACGCCGCCGACGTCGAGCACCACGTGGTCGTCGGCCAGCTCGACGAGCCGCCCCTCGAGGTGGTGGAGCATAGCACCCGCGAGTGTAGAGCCCCCTCCCCGGGGAAGCAAGTGGCCCTAACGCAAAAGCGGAAAGCGTGACAACGGGAGAAGCCCCACGCTATAATGCGAGGGCGAACCCCGATCCCGAGGAGGTCACGGATGGAACGAAAACTCGTGCTGTGGCTCGCGGTAGGGCTCATCCTGCTGGGAGCTGCGCTTTTGGCCCAAGCCTTCTTCCTGAACTCCCCGTCCCCCGCCCCCGACGCGATGGGGACGGCGGTCCCCGATCAAGGCTCTCCCCCGCCGAACTCGACGGCCTCCCACCCGGATGCGGAGGATTCCAACTCTACCCCTAGCCCCACTACGGATACGGATACGAACGCGTCCCAAGGACCGAAGAAGCCCCTCACGCGCGAGGAGCTGATCGATCGCCTCTGGGAGGCGTACCGGAAGACGGAGGAGAACTTCTATAAACCGGAGCGCCTCGACGGGGAGAAGCTCATCGAGGAGGCGATCCGGGGGATGATCCGGGGGCTGGAGGACCCCTTCAGCCGCTACAACACCCGCAAGGAATACCAAGAGTTTACGATCAGCATCGAGGGGCAGTACGAGGGGATCGGGGCGTACATCGGGCTTCGCAACGGCGAGATCACCGTGATCTCCCCCATCAAGGGCGGGCCCGCCGAGCGCCAGGGCGTCCGCGCCGGGGACGTCATCCTCGAGATCGACGGCGAGAGCACGCAGGGTTTCTCCACGGACGACGCGGCCCAGCGCCTCCGGGGGCCGCGGGGGACGTCCGTCACCATCAAGGTCCGGCACCTCGACGGCAGCATCGAGGAGATCACCATCGTCCGCGAGCGGATCGAGATCCCCTCCGTGGAGACGAAGCTGCTGAGCCCCGAAATCGCCTACGTGCGCCTGAACACGTTCAGCGGGACGACCCCGCAGGAGCTGCGGGAGAAGCTGGCCGAGCTGGAGAGGGAATCCTCTGATATTCAGGGACTCGTTCTCGACCTTCGGGGCAACGCCGGCGGGCTCCTCCAGGCGGCCAAGGAGATCGCCAGCCTCTTCTTGGATCGGGGGATGACCATCTTGGTGGAGCGAACCCGCCAGGGCGAGCGCATCCACACGAGCTTCGGGAACGGCCGTCCCAACTGGCCGATCGCCGTGCTCGTGGACGAGGGGACAGCCAGCGCCTCGGAGATCCTGGCCGCCGCGATCCGGGACAACCGCCTGGGGCTCCTCTTCGGGCGGCCCACCTTCGGGAAGGGCGTGATCCAGACGCCCATCCCCCTAAGCGACGGCTCGATGCTCATCCTCACCACCGCGGAGTACCTCACCCCCAACCGGGAGCCCGTCCAGGACGTGGGCCTTACGCCCAATGCGATCGTGGAAGATTGGTTCCCCTCGCTCACGGAGGTGCGCCGCGAGGTCCAGGGGCTGTACGAGCTGCTCCCCGGCTTCGCGGAGGCCAGCCGGAAGGTGCTCGAGGGCTTTGGGAACCTCTTAGACAGAATTGAGACACACGCGGGGCGGGACGAGTACGAGGACGCCCTCCGGGCCCTCGAGGAGTTCGAGGCCCGGCTCCGGACGGACCCTGCCGTGCTGCTGGAGGAAGCCGGGGTCTCTCCCAACACGCCGGAGGCCGTGCTCATGGAGCCCCTGCTCGAGAAGCTGACCGAGGGGGTAAAGCCGCTCCTCCCCGAGCTGCGGGAGCGCCTGGAGAGGAACGTGATCGCCGTGGCGGAGGAGTGGCTGCGCACCCTGCTGGGGGAGCGCTGCCCCTGCGAGTTCCCCGAGGTCCCCGAGCCGGAGGCGACCGCCGTCGGGGCGGGGACGCCGGGGCCTTAGCGCGGCTCGACCCCCTCCTTCCGGGTCCGATCCGTTCGGTGGGGCCGGTGGGGCATGGCGTTTAACCCTACGACTCGGGAAGGCGCGCGGACGATCGCCGTCCTCGGGGCGGGGAGCTGGGGGACGGCCCTGGCCGCCCTGTTGGCCCGCAAGGGGCATCGGGTCCGGCTCTGGGCCCGGGACCCCGAGGTGGCCGAGCACATCCGGGCGCATCACGAGAACCCCCGCTATCTGCAGGGCATCCCGCTGCCCCCCACCTTGGAGGCCACGAGCCGCTTGAGGGATTTGGCGGCGTGTGAGGTGTACTTCCTCGCCGTCCCCTCGTTCGCGGTGCGGGAGACGGCCCATCGCCTGAGGGAAGCCCTGGGTCAGGGACGGGAGTCCGCCCAAAGGATCTACGTGAGCCTCACGAAGGGCTTGGAGTACCACCGGCTCGACGAGGGGCTCATCCCCATGACGCAAGTCTTGCGGGAGGAGCTGCACAGCGAGCAGGTGTTTGCTCTTTCGGGTCCGAGCTTCGCGGACGAGGTGGCCCGGGGGCAGCCCACCGCGGTGGTGCTCGCGGGGCGGGACGCGGAGCGGGCGGCGGAGCTGCAGCGGGCCCTGATGACGGAGCGGTTTCGGGTCTACACGAGCGACGACGTGGTGGGGGTGGAGCTGGGGGGTGCGGTCAAGAACGTGATCGCGCTGGCGGCGGGGGCCTCGGACGGGCTGGGATTTGGGGTGAACGCGAAGGGGGCTTTGGTCGCAAGGGGGCTGGCGGAGATGACCCGGCTGGGCGCCGTGCTGGGGGCGCGGAAGGAGACGTTCTTCGGGCTCGCGGGCTTGGGGGATTTAGTGATCACGTGCATGTCGGGCAAGAGCCGCAACCACACCGTGGGCGAGCGGGTCGGACGGGGGGAGTCCCTCGATGAGATTTTACAAAGCATGACCCAGGTGGCCGAAGGGGTTTACGCCACGAAGGCCCTCCATCGCTTCGCCCGGGAGAGGGGGCTGGACCTCCCCATTACAAGGGCCGTCTACGAGGTGCTCTACGAGGGGGCGAGCCCCTTGGAGAAGCTCACCGAGCTGATGACGCGGGCGCCGAAGCGGGAGGAGCTCTAAGGGTAAGGGGGTGGAAAAGAAAAGATGAGCAAACGATATCTTGCTGTTTCCAAGTATCTGGCCTATGCCTACGCCTGGGCGTATGCGATAGGCTTTGTGGTTTCGCTTATCTTGGGGGTTTGGGATCTCATGCTAGGGGTTAAGGATCTAGAGAGCCTGGGAGAAAGGGAGTTTAGTCCCCTTGCGTATGGCTTCGACCTCGCTTTGGCGGCCTTGTTCGCCGTTGTCCTGTTCCGATTCCGAAACATCCTAGATAAGCTCTTAGGGATAAGCGATTTCAACACTCTGGTTCCCATCGTTGCGGCTGCGAACCTCGTATTTGCTGCAGTCGGGGGCTTGCCGGGCCGGTTTCTTTTCTGGGTTGGCTTAATCCCGCTGGCGTTGATCGCTCTCTTCTTTGGAATTCGCCTGGCCGCGTGTTCCACCGATCTACTGGGCCTAAGGAATCTTTACGCTTTCGCTATGATCTCCTTCGGCGTAAGCAGCGTCTCCGTCTTTCTCCTGCCTTTGGCCCCCGTCTTTTGGATCTTAGGGAGCTTTGTCCTGGCGGTGTTCTTCTCGCGCGTACAGGCGGAGGGGCTGCTGTAATATCAAAAAACGACTTTGACGCGCCCAGAAAATCAATCGACAGATACCAACGGTCTAGAGGGTAAAAACCCCACGGAGGGAAGCTTGGGCAGTCGGAGCCTGAGGACTTTGGGGGGTGGAGTGCGTGGAGCCGGCGGTCGGGATCGAACCGACGACCTGCCGCTTACGAAGCGGCCGCTCTACCAGCTGAGCTACGCCGGCCGGTCTCCCTTAGTGTAAAACTCCTTCACAAGAATTTCAAGCAAAAGGGTGCTGGCGCGTACCCAGTTTTGAAAGAGAGACCCCCTGAGGGCAAGCTTGCGAAGAGAAGAGAGACAAGCCCCCAGGAGGTGATCCGACGTGACGCGGGAATGGTACAGCCACGTGGCTCGTTGGGTCAACTCCGCGTTTCGGAAGGTCCGCAAGACCCGCCGGGGACCTGTTCAAATAAGCTGCGGTAAGGAACCCAAGCGGGTAGCATTGTGCCACCACGCGAAGACCCGCAACCAGCGTTTCACACTCTTTAGCTCCCGGTCCCACGTGGGAAAGTATCGATCGAAGTCCTTCACCCTCCGCTTGAGGAACTCCCCGTAGAAACCTTCGATCGCGTTACGGATCCCTCGCGCCATCACCACTCGCACCACCCCAAAGCGGGACAGGGCGATGGCCCACCACTCGGCTCCGTCCACAACGACCTCCTGGGGCAAAGCCCCATAGTGCTCCCAAAGCGCCTGCAAAAAGGCCACGGCACTCCAGCTGTCTCGCTCCCAAAAGGGCTCCAGGTAGAGCACCCGTCCGGTCTGAGGGTCCAGGGCGGTAAAGATCCAGCCGCTTCTC
>JALUUA010000236.1 GCA_027021605.1 Candidatus Bipolaricaulota bacterium
GTCTCCCCCTGGAAGCTGAGCCACTCCATCAGCCCGTGGGAGGCCAGCTCCTTGGGCTTGAGTTCCCACTTCTGCGCCAGCTCGCACAGCCACTCGAAGTGCTGCTTGGGCAAGGTGACGACGACCTGCGGGCCCACCGTCGGCACCCGGGCCATGACGGGCTTCTTTCCGTCCTCGGCCGAGGCGGGGCGTCCGTCTTCCTCTTCGTCCTCGTCTTTGCCCTTGGCGATCCGGTAGGCTTGATCTACGGAGATCTCACCGCGCTTGAGCTTTTCCGCCAAGTCGGGCTGGGCCTCGACGGCCTTCATCGCCTTCTCCAGGGTCCGGCCCGAGATCCCCGCCTGCTTGGCCGCCAGATCCCGGGCTTGGCCCCGTCCAGGAAAACTTTCCTTAACGGGAGATGTCGGCTTCTCTTGCCCCTTCTTCAGGGTAGCCGCCCGCCGCTCTTGGGCCCGCTCCTTCTCCAGCTCGTAGAGCGTCCGGGCCAGCATCGCCCGCTGGCCGGGGGTCAGCTGCCTCCGGTCCAGATTGGCCCGCACGATCCAGATGCGGGCCTCCCGATCGTCCGCCAAGTCCAGCACCAAGACCGGCACGTGCTTTAAGCCCAGCTCCTTGGCGACCTTCCAGCGATGGGAGCCGTCCAGGATGTAGGTCCGGTTCGTTCCGGGCGGAGTCCAGATGTGTAAGGGCACCCGGATGCCGTACCGCTTCACGGACTCGTACAGCCGCTCGTAGGCGTCCGCCGGCATGGGCACCATCAGCTCTTTGAGGGCCGGGTGCGGCTGCAGCGAGTTCACGTCCACGAGAAACGACTCCCGGTTGAGCGCCTTCCGGCGGTACTCCTCCGGCCGTAAGGGAAGCTCTAAAAGGGGCATCGCAGTTGCCATCGAGACCACCTCCTCCCGGGGGCGCTTCCCTTCGGCTTTTCCTCCTGAGGCCCCGTCTACACCACGGGAGCGGCCCACTTCCCAAGAGCCGCTCCCACCTCTCCGGTCTCACCCTCAGCTCCTGCGCATAGGCGAACACCTCCTTCGCGGAAGAGACCCGCCCCGTCTGCAGCCAGCGCTGCACGATCCACCTCAAGAGCCACACGAAGAACCGCCACGCCTGCCTCGCACTCGTAAAGCACAACGAGAAGAGCCACCGCCTCGATCTCATGAGCGACTCCCAAATGACCCTTGCCGCCTCCCGGGGTAGCCCCTCGTAGAAGATCCACCGCCCCAGCAGCTTTGTGAGCAGGGGGTGCCGGAGATCCCGCCGGAACGAGCGCATGGCCCTCGCCCACCACCCGTAGGCTTGGGGATGGGTGCTGGGGCTAAGACGCCTCCCCCGGAGGTCGTCTTTAGATTCACACCCTCCACCCCCGATAGGAGGGGGTGCGGGGGAGGGGCCCACTAAACGTCTGTCCACTTTTGGCCGCCCGTCCCTGGAAGTTCGTACACGAATGAGCGCCCGCGCCCCCCGGCCCCGGCGATCCGACTTAAAGACGATGAGCCCTCGATCCCGCAGGACCTCCAAGCAGCAGCGGACCTCCCGGCGGCTCAAGTACGCCGCCCGAGCCAGGCCGGCCACGCCGCCCTCCCAGTACGGGAACCGCGGCGACAGTTGCAAAAACCCCCACACGATCCGTACCATCTCCTCCGAGACCCTACGCATTGGGATCACCTCCACTTCACTCCACTTCACTTACGGCCGGCTCCGGGGGTCCGCCCAGAGCCGGCCGAATTCTTCTTCATAGCGCCGAGCCACCTTCGGGTCGCACACGATGAGAAGGTTCTCCTCGTTCCGTCTTTGGGCCGACTCCGTCCAGTTGTACGAGCCCGTGGCCACACATCGGCCGTCCACGACGAGAAACTTGTGGTGGAAGATCCCCGGGTCCTCGAAGAAGCGCACCGCTACCCCGCGGGCCAGCAGGAAGCCCGCTTGGGAGTAGCGAGACGTGCGCATCTCCTCGTCTAAGAGCACGCGGCACTCCACCCCGGCCCGGAGGCAGGCTTCTACAAGTCCTTGGGCGAGCTCGTCGTCGGTGAAGTAGTAGAGCGCAAGGTGGATCGTGCGGCGGGCTTTCTGCATAAGGCGAAGGAGGGCTCTTTCCGGGCCGTCCCCGGGGGTGAAGTAGACCTCTACTGCAGTCGGGGGTGCCTCCCCCTCCGGAGGGCCCCTCGGCTCCCGCGGTGCCGTCCCCTCGGGTGGGGCCCGCTGTACTCCGTCCTCCGGGCCTTGGGCCGTCAGGGCCCCGAGCTCCGTCCGTCCGGGAATCCGTTTATCCGTTTCCGATCCCGATCCGTTGACCAACTCCACCAGCGCCTCCACCCGCAGCCCCTTCTCTTCCGCTCTTACGGTCAGCCGCCGGATCACCCCGCCCACCGGGGATCGCACCTCCCTCGACTTCAAAAGCTCAGAAACCGTCTCCGCCTGCGGATCGGGCTCCTTGAAGCCCAGCAATTGTCCCTCTTCAATGCGCTGCCCCTCCCGCACCAACAGCGCCGAGGCCGAGCTCACCGTAAATTGCAACGGAACCCATTCCCCGACCGCGGCCGGCCGCCGAGGGGGTAGCGGAAGCTCGGCCGCCCGCGCTTGCACTCCGTCCTGAGCTTGAGCCCTGGAGACGTGCACCCGCAGCGGGTAGAAGTCCCGCCCGGGGCCTCTCCCCACGGAGCGCACTGCTCCCTCCATCCGAACCCAGTACCCTTGACCGTCCTCGGTGAGATCGACGATGGGCCAGCTCCCCCGCAGGATGCGCTTGGTGGCGTTCTCCTGCAGTTCCCCCACGAGCTCCACGGAAACGCCGGAGCCCACCAAGCGGCGATATTCGTAGAAGGTCGAGTCGATGTCCCCGATCGCACTCCGCAGCGCGCCCAGGACGCCCACGTCGGCAATGGGATAGATGAGCACACTCAGCACGATAGAGCCCACCAGGACGGCGCCCTCGCCGGCCGTCCCCGGCTTGATCCGCGCCGTGCCGAAGCCCACGGGAGTTAACGAAGGCCAAAACAAGCAGACCCCCTTGGGCGTGAGCACATCCAGGATCATATGGGAGAAATAGCCCAAAAAAAGACCCCACCAAAGCTCCGGCGCCACCCATAAAAGAGGGCTCGTGGCCAAACCCACAAGGCCCAAGGCCACGAAGGAGTGCGTTGCAGTGCGGTGCCCGTATCTCCGGGCAATGCGCTTGGAGAGGGGCTTAAGGAGCTGGCCGATCTCGCTCCGTTCGTGGTCCAGCTCGGGGAGGGTCGATGCGAGAACGGCCAGACCCAGGGAGGCGGGCGTGATCTTGAGCCCCGCAACGGAGGCGGCGCCCAGCGTAAGGAACGCCCCGAAGGCGGCGTGCGTGGCGAGGCGCATGGCCCATCGCCTCTCCCCCTACGTTACGTTCCGCTTCGCTTTCGCGGCACCCCTTCTGCTTCTACTTCCGACGCTCCCCCGGGATTCTCTTAGGGGAAGCGCAACAAGGCCTGCCTCAGCTGCTCGTGAGCGTCGGGAGGGAGACGGCGGCGGAGGCGATAGCGATTGCAGCACCCCGGCCGTCCCCCGCGCGCCTCCTTCTCGATCCAACCGTCCTCCTCCAGCGTCTGAAGCACCCGCCCGATCGTCCGCGGATGGGCCGAAACCACCTCCCGAATCCGCTCCTCCGCCAGCTCCTTCCACTCGCCCTCCGGGAGGGATCCCAGCTCCTCGAGCAAGAAGAGCAACACCCGCCGACAGGCCGAACCGTACCGGAAGATCAGGACCTTCTCCCAAGCGTCGGCCAACCACCGCTCCGCCCGGGCCAAGGCCTCCCGGGCCTGGTACAACCGGATCTGGGCTTTCGGTCCGGAGCCCGGCCGCGCCGCGCTTCGCCCCCCGGAAGCCAACGTCGGCCCGAAGGTCTCGAGAAGCTCCCCGAGCCGCTGCCGCGCCCGACGGACCTCCTGCTCCACCCGCCAGATCTCCTCCCATAGCGACCGCTCCTGCGGGTCCGGCCCCTGCCCGTTCCGCTTCGCTCTGTCCGCCACCCTTCCCATGGAAGGGCAAAATGGGCGGCATCGAGAAGGGGGTGACCCCCCAAGTAAATGCCGCCCATTCGGGGGCGGCCCCGGGAAGGTGACGAAGATCACCTTCCCGACGAACCCCTTCCCTCATCCACCCCGCCCCGGTGGGCTAGACTCCGCCTTGCGCGAAACTCTCCCAAACTGCGAGAAACACCATGTGGACCATCGAGAAACTCAAACAAAGATTCAGCCTCAGCGACCAGCAGATCTATCGCCGGCTTCACGAGGCCCGTCGGCTCCTTCAGCCCCATATCCAGCGGGGCGACAAGAACGCGATCCTGCTGACCGAGGGCGGGTTCCGCATCCTGGAGAACATCATCGAACTCGAAAAACAGGGAAGAACTCTCGCAAACGCCGTTGCCTAGGTCGAAAAACACCTCCAAAACGGAGGCCCCACCCCGGACGGGGAGGAGTCTCTCGAAGAACACCCCGAGAATCTTAAGAAACACTCCGAAACAGAGTACCGAAGACTCTTAGAGCAGATCGGATACCTCAAGGGCCAGCTCGACCTCAAGGACCAGCTGCTTCAAGAACTCAAGGAAGAGCTTCAAAAGCTACGCGAGGAGAACGTACAGCTCAAGAGCCGGGTCGCCCTGGTGGAGTACCAGGAGCAGAAGCGATGGTGGCAGTTTTGGAAATGAGCTTTTCAAGGGGGCGATGGCTGTGCGTACCCCCGTGTAAGCCCGGTGCGTACCTCCGTGTAAGCGGACGCGTACCCCCGTGTAAGTTGACGCGTACCTCCGTGTAAGTCGGCGCGTACCCCTGTGTAAGGGGTGCGTACCTCCGTGTAACGGGAGAGGGGGTTTGGCCTCATGAAATGCGAACATCCGGGAGCGGAATACTAACGGTTGGATACTTA
>JALUUA010000237.1 GCA_027021605.1 Candidatus Bipolaricaulota bacterium
CGTTAAGGCAACGCTGGGAAATTCCTAGAACGGAACAGAAAGGGGGTGAGGCCGGATCGAACATGGGGGCCCTAAAGGACGTATAAGGTCAGGAGGCAAGAAGGGCTGCGGATCTCGTGCGCCCGGACCTCAACATCGAGCGGTGGCAGCTGTTTGCCACCTCGCAGTTTAAGGGTAACTCGCGCGAGCTGGTGCGCGGCTCGGCCAAGGTGATCATCGGTCGGGTGCGCGACGCCTCCGAGCCGCAGGGGTATCGCGAGGTGGGGGTGCTGCGCATCCCGGAGATGAAGTGCTTCTACGCGCTGGTCAAGCTCTGGGAGGAGGCCGGACGGCCCTGGGAGGAGAGCGTCTCCTTCTCCCTCTACGAGGTGGCGCGGGTCCTTGGGATGAGCTGGAGCGGTCGGACGTGTGCGCTCCTGGAAGAGTGGCTCGATCGCCTCAAGAAGATCCCCATCGACTGGATCAACGCCTATCATCAGAAGGACCTCGGGATCACCGAGAGCGTCCTCCACTCCTTCACGCTGCTGAGCGATCTGGTCCTGTACAAGCGCTCCGTGAGCGGGACGGTCCGACAGGCTCAGAGTTCCTTCAAGTTTCACGAGAGAGTCCTGCGAAACTTGGTGGAGCACTACACCAAGCCCCTGAACCTGCGGGTTCTTCTGCGGCTGAAGAAGGAGATCTCGGTGCTGCTCTACCGCCATCTCGACTTAATAATGGCCGACAAGGACCGCTACGAGCGGACGACCGAGGGGTTGTTGCGGGAGGACCTGCAGCTGGAGGGGGGGCGGTATCGTTACCCGTCGCGGCGCAAGCAGGTGCTCGAGCCCGCCCTCCGGGAGCTGGAGGGCGTGGAGCTTTCCACGGGCGTGCTGCAGGGCGCGCGGCTTGAGAGGACCTCCGACGGCTCGGACTGGAAGGTCGTCTTCGAAAAGGCCCCCTTTGCGCCTTCGGAGACGGGTTCGGCGCGGCCCCTTTCCGCGGGGGAGCGGGCCGAGGTGGAAGGGCTCGTCGAGGAGATCTTGCGGGTTGTGGGGGACGAGCACTCCCGGCCCTTCTACGCGCAGCTGGCGCGCCTTGCGGTGCGGGCTCCCCGGCTGCGGGATCTCCTCTACCGCTGCCTCTCGGAGGTGAAGGAGGAGGCGCGTGAAGGGTTGATCCGCACCTCCAAGGGGGCCGTGTTCACGGACAAGCTGAAGCGCTACTGCAAGGAGCGGGGGATCGACCTGGGGCTACGGGGAGGGGCCCCAAAGGTAAATAGAGACTCCATTTAGATCCGGCCGCGGACCGCTCCTTTCCGCCCTCCCACTCCCGTTTCACGACGGACACGACCACCTCGGTGAGAAGCTCGGCGTGGCTCTGTGCCAGCTTCTCCCAGAAGCGCCGTCGCTCCCGGCGCTCCACCCCCAGCTGTCGCAGCGCCCGCTCCATCGCCCGGTACGCCAGCTCGGTGAGGAGGAACTCCGGATGCCAGGTGGGGGAGCCGAATCCTTCCTCGACCAGCTCGCACCCCGCGTCGCCCCAGCACTTCCAGAAGTCCTCGATCCGCTCTCCGTCGAAGCCGAGGGCCCGCAGGGCCTCCCCGACCGGATCGTTGAGGTCCTCCATGAAGGCGATCATCTCGTCGAAGAAGGGGATGGACCAATAGTAGATGAGCTCGTGCGGGCGTCGGCGGTCGCAGACGCGGCCTCGGGGCCGGACCCTCAGTCGCCGCCGGGGCCTCCGGCCCGTGGGGCGGTCCTCGGACCAGACCAGTCCCAGGGCCCAGGTGTAGCCGAAATCCGGCCCCGTGACCCGCCCGACCCGGGTTCGGCGCCCCGACCCCGAGGGAGGGCGGCGGAACCGGCGCCGATTCGGGCGCAGCGCCGCGGGGGGCCGGAACGTGGTCACGGCCACCAGCCAAAGGTCATCGACCTGTCGGTCGGGGGGCTGCTGCCAGATGCGTTTGCGTGGCATGAGGAACCCGGCATCAAGCTACAGCCAGTTCTCCACCGTAAGGCCGGGGACGCGGGCGAAGTGCTGGACGTTTCCCGTGATGACCGTAAGCCCCCGGGAGAGGGCGATCGAAGCGATCATCAGGTCCGGATCGGCCAAGGGCCGTCCCCGCCGCTCCAGCTCGGCCCGCACCCGGCCGTAGACCTCGGCAGCCCGGCGGTCGAAGGGGATCACCCGCACTCGGGGCAGCACCTCCCGCTCCAGTCGCCGCTTGAACTCCTGGGGTCGGGGGCTCTTGTAGACGCCGTAGTAGAGCTCGGCCACCGTGATCGTGGAGGTGAACTGGTGCTCCGGCGGGACCTTCTTGAGCCGCCGCTTCAGCTTGGCGGAGGGGCGCTTGGAGAGCAGGTTGGAGATCGTGTCCGTGTCGAAGAGGTACATCGTCTAAAGCGAGACGGGGCGGCCCGGCGAGCGGCTTCTACCGGCGACGGCCTCCTCCATTATGGCCTCGAAGTCCTCGTAGTCCGCAAAGGCTCCGGCGGCGGCTAAAAGCCCCTGCGGTTCCTCGGCTTCGGCTTCGGTCCCCCTGGGGCTGAGCGCTTCGAGGTGGCGGAGGTCTTCGAGGCCGATGAGGGCGGCGATCGGTTTGCCGCGCCGTTCGATGAGGAAGCGCTCCCCGGCGAAGGCGGCGCGGGCCAACAGCTCGGAGAAGCGGCGCTTGGCCTCGGCGACCCCGACTTCCTTCACCTTCTCCTTGTCCCTGTCCATGCGTCTCATCCCCTGTCTCAAGAGGCTAAAATGGTCATTAAGACCACTATAACCCCGCAAGGCGGACGGCGCAAACGGGGCCAAGCCTGGCACGTACCCAGTTTTGAAAGAGAGACCTCCTGAGGGCAAGCTCTCGGAGTGAGAGAATTTTCCCTCAGGAGGTGATCCAATGTGACACGGGAATGGTACAAGCA
>JALUUA010000238.1 GCA_027021605.1 Candidatus Bipolaricaulota bacterium
AAGATGACCAAAGCAGCCACCAAAGCCCCGTAGGGGACGCCCGAGTTCTGCAGTAGCTCATAGAGAAATTTGAGGTTCTCGCGGCCGATGAGGCCCATCAGCCCCACCACGAGCACCACGCCCGAGGCCCCGATCACCAGCGCCCAGCGCTTGACCCCCATCCCGGGGTAGAGCCACTTGAGAATCCGTTCCCACCGCTTCGTGCCGTTCACGCTCACGCTCCTGGGGTTTCCTTTGCCGGTCCGTCGGTCGTCGGTATCGGCATCCTAGCGGGCCGCCAGCCGCTTCTCCAGCTCGGAGACGCGCTCCTCCAGCTTCTCGTAGTCCGCCAATCGTCCCACCGCCTCGTGCACCCGGTGGAGGTCGAGGATGACGGCGTCGAGTCGGCTGCTCAGCTGGTGCTGGAGGTCATCCATCCGCATGCTGAGCCGATCGTATCGCTCGTCCAGCTTGGCGTCCGTCTCCGCCAGGCGGGCGAGGACGCCCCGATGGACCTCATCGATGCGGGCGTTGGTTTGGTCGAGACGAGCGAGGACGTCTTGGTGGACCTCGTCGATGCGGGCGTCCAGGCGGGAGCCTAGCTCATCGATGCGGGCGTTCGTCTGGTCAATACGAGCAGCTACGGAATCGATGCGGGCGTTCGTCTGGTCTAAACGAGCGAGCACATCTTGGTGGATCTTATCGACGCGGGCGTCCAGGCGGGAGCCCAGCTCATCGATGCGGGCGTTGGTCTGATCCAGACGGGCAAGCACGTCTTGGTGGACCTCATCGATGCGGGCGTTCGTCTGGTCGATGCGGGTATTCGTCTGATCCAGGCGGGCAAGCAGATCCCGATGAACTTCGTCAATATGGGCATTCGTCTGGTCGATGCGGGCGTTGGTTTGGTCGAGACGAGCGAGCACATCCCGATGCACCTCGTCGATGCGGGCGTTGGTCTGATCCAGGCGGACGTTCGTCTGATCCAAGCGGGTCTCCAGGCGACCGAGGCGCTCCTCGACCTGATCCAATCGCCCCAGGATCTCCCCCAGCTTCTCCAAGTCGGGGAGCAGCGCCTTCCGCACGGCCTCGGCTATCCGATCGGTCCAGCCCATGGTCACCACAGCCCCACTATACCCGCGCTTCCGGCGGAAGCCAAGGTCCCTTCCCCTCGCCCCCGCCTTCTCCTCCCTCTGCCCGCCCGGGGGGCCTGCGTGCTCTAAAGATCTTCAGGCCGGGACTGTAGCCTTTCCCAGACGACCGGCCCTTGTGCGCGCCCGAACGCGCTGCAGCCCCTTGGGAAGCTCCACCCGCACCCGTCCTGAGCCCAACAGCGCCTCCAGCTCTTCGATGAGGGATTGGGAGAGCCGCACCCGGTACGCCGCCCCGGCCTCCACCGTCTCGTACGTCTCCTCCGTGTGCACCTTCAACAGCAACCGCGAAGGGCCGGGGTGCTTCCGCACGACCTCCTGAAGTTTCTGGAGGTTCTCCTCGGTGACCCACTCCACGGGGAGCCACAGGTGGAGCTCGCCCCTCTGCTCCAGCTGCTCCAGGTCCCAGATCTCGTCGGCGATCAGCCCGCCGCGCCCCCCGTTCCCCTTGCCCTCGGGCTCTTTGCGCCCCCGGATCACGAGCACGCGGTCCTTCTGGAGCAGCCCGTGGAACCGCTCGAACACTGCCGGAAAGACGACGATTTCCGTCTGGCTGCTCAAATCTTCTAGGGTTATGACGGCCATCGGCTTGCCGCTGCGGGTGTTCTTCCGCGCGACGGCCTCCACCCGGCCCCCCACCCAGACCTCCTCGCCCTCGGGAAGCTCCTCTACCTCCGAAAGCTCCAGGGTGCGAAAGAGGGAGAGCACGTCCTCCAGCTCCTCCAGGGGGTGGCCGCTCACGTAGAGCCCCAAAAGCTCCTTCTCAAAGCGCAGAAGCTCGGACTGGGGGTACTCCTCGGCGCTGACCCTCTCGGGCGGCGTCTCCTCCTCTTCTCCTGGGTCGGCGAAGAAGGAGCGCTGGCCGCTGACCCGCTCGCGCTTCGCCCGCGCCCCCAGCTCCATCCCCGCGGGCACCAGTTCCAACAGCCCCTTGCGGGTCCCCATTCGATCAAACGCTCCGGCCTTGATGAGGCTCTCCAGCACTTCTTTGTTGATTTTATCGGGGTCCACTCTCTTGCAGAAGTCAAAGAAGGAGCGGAACGGCCCGCCCTCGTCGCGGGCCTTCAAAATCGCTTCAATGGAGCCCTCCCCCACGTTCTTGATCGCCCCGAGCCCGAAGCGAATGGCCCTTTGGCCGTCCTGCTCGATGGGCGTAAAGTCGAGTCGGGATTCGTTGATGTCCGGCGGCAGCACCGCGATCCCCAGCTCGCGGCACTCGTTGATGTACTCGCGCACCTTGGCCGCGTTGCCGGCTACGCTCGTAAGCAGCGCGGCCAGGTAGTACACGGGGTAATTGGCCTTCAAGTAGGCCGTCCAGTACGAGATGAGCGCGTAGGCCGTAGAGTGCGACTTGTTGAACCCGTAGCGGGCGAACTTCTCGATGTCGGCGAACAGCTCCTCGGCCTTGGCGCGGGAGATCCCGTTTTGGACGCACCCTTGGATGAACTTCTCCCGCATCTGGGCCATGAGCTTCTTCTTCTTCTTGCCGATGGCCTTGCGGAGGGTGTCGGCCTCGGCCAGGGAGAAGCCCGCCATCACCCGGGCCATCATCAGCACCTGCTCCTGGTAGATGGGCAGCCCGTACGTCTCTTCCAGGACGTCCTTCAGCTTCTCGTGGGGGTAGTCAATTCTTTGGCGCCCGTGCTTGCGCTCGATGAAGTCGTGCGCCATCCCGCTCTCCAGCGGGCCGGGGCGGTATAGCGCCAATACGGCAATGAGGTCATTGAACTCCGTGGGCGCGAGGCGCTTGACCATCTCCCGAATCCCCCGGCCCTCCAGCTGGAAGACCCCCGCGGTTCGGCCCTCCCGCAGCATCTCGTAGGTCTTGGGGTCGTCCAAGGGGATCTCGTCCAGCGAGAGCTTTACGCCGCGATGGGCCTCTAAGAGCTTGAGCGTGTCGTCCAGGACCGTGAGGTTGCGTAGCCCCAGGAAGTCCATCTTGAGCATCCCGATGGTCCCCAGCGAGACCATGTCGAATTGGGTGACCACGGAGCCGTCGCTTAAGCGCATCAGCGGCGCGAAGTTCACGATCTCATCGGGGGCGATCACGACCCCGGCGGCGTGGGTCGAGGGGTTGCGCACCAGGCCCTCCAGGCGCTTGGCCACCTCAATGAGGCGCTCGACCCGCTCGTCGGCCTCGTAGATCTGACGCAGTTCCGGGGAGGCCATCACGGCTCTCTCTAAGCTGAGCCCGAAGGGGATGAGTTTTGCGATTTTGTCGGCATCCCCGTAGGGGATGCCGAGCGCGCGGGCCACGTCGCGCACGGCGCTTCGCGCGGCCATCGTGTCGAACGTCACAATCTGGGCCACGCGGTCCTCGCCGTATTTTTGCTCCACATAGCGAATGACCTCATCGCGCCCGCGCTGGCAGAAGTCGATGTCGATGTCGGGAAGCTCAATTCGATCGGGATTGAGGAAGCGCTCGAACAGCAGCCCGTACTTAAGGGGATCTACGGTGGTGATCCCCAGGGCGTAGCAGACCAAACTCCCGGCGGCGGAGCCCCGCCCCGGGCCCACGGGGATGCCCCGCTCCCGGGCGTAGCGGATGAAGTCCTGCACGATCAGGAAGTACGGCGCATAGCCCATCTTCTGGATGACGTCGAGCTCGTAGCGCAGGCGCTCCTCGATCTCCGGGGTGATCTCTTGATAGCGGGCCTTAACCCCCTCCCAAGCGAGCTTCTCGAGATACTCCTCGGGGGATTCGCCCGTGGGCACGTCAAACTTGGGGAGGTGATGGGCGTTGAGATCGAGTTCCACCTCGCAGCGCTCGGCGACCTTGAGGGTGTTCTCGAGGGCTTCGGGTACATCCCGAAAGCGTTGGGCCATCTCCTCGGGGGACTTCAAATAGAGCTCGGGGCTGTAACTTCTGGGCTCGTTCGACTTGTGGGAGCCGATGTTGATGAATACTTCGTGAGCCTCGTGGTCCTCCGGGGCCAGGAAGTGGACGTCGTTCGTGGCCACCACGGGGACCCCTAAGCGCTTCGCGAGCTCTAAAAGCTGGGGCCAGATGCGCTTTTGGTCCTCCAGGCCGTGATCCATGAGCTCGATGTAGAAGTTCTCGGGGCCCACGATCTCCATGAACTCGCGGGCGGCGCGCTCGGCGCCCTCGAAGTCCCCCTGGAGCAGCAAAGAGGGGATCTCGGCCTTCAGGCAGCCCGATAGAATAATCAAGCCTTGGCCGTACTTGCGCAGGAGCTCTTTGTCCACCCGCGGGCGATAGTAAAAGCCCTCCAAGAAGCCCAAGCTGGAGAGCCGCATCAAGTTGCGATACCCCGTCTCGTCGCGGGCCAGGACGGTCAAGTGAAAGTATTTCTCGGTGGAGCTCTTTTGGGTGCGCCCCTTGGGGGCCACGTAGAGCTCGCACCCCAGGATGGGCTTTACGCCGAACTCCTGCGCCGTGAGATAGAACTCGACGGCTCCGCACAACACGCCGTGGTCCGTGAGGGCCAAAGCGGGCATCCCCAGCTCCGCCGCCCGCTCCAGCAGCAGGGGGATGCGGCAGGTGGCGTCCAAGAGGCTGTATTCGGAGTGCACGTGCAAGTGAACGAAGCTCATGGTTCGATGAGAATATACTTCTCCTCGCCGGGGAAGATCAACCCCAGCTCGCGGCGGGCCAAAAGCTCGATGTAGTCGAGATCGTCCTTGAGGGCTAAGAGCGCTTCGAGTTCCTCGATCTCCTGCTCCAGGGTTTGGATGAGGCGTTCGGCGCTCGCCCGCTCCCGCTGCAGCGCTGCGATCTCCCGCTCTTTCGCGTAGAAGTTCCAGCCCCAGAGGAGCAAAAGGGCTGCGGAGGCCGTGAGCACGAGGCGGGTCGGAAGGGACAGTCGTGCGATCTGGGCCTTGATCATGATCGTGCGTTCGTTCCCGCGCTCGGGGCTATGTGCGCGCCGTGGGCCAGGAGGCCATCGGCAGCTTGTAGCGATCCTCCAGGCGCAGGAGTTGGTTGTATTTGGCGGTGCGCTCGCCGCGGGAGAGCGACCCGGTCTTGATCTGGCCGGCGGCGGTGCCCACGGCCAGATCGGCAATGAAGGGGTCCTCTGTCTCGCCGGAGCGGTGGGAGATCACGGTGCGGTACCCCGCGCGCTTCGCCAGGCGGATCGTCTCCAGGGTCTCCGTGAGCGTCCCGATCTGGTTGGGCTTGATCAAGATGGCGTTCGCGATGCCCTCGTCGATCCCCCGCCGGAGCCTTTGGGGGTTTGTCACGAAGAGGTCGTCGCCGACCAACTGGATTCGATCGCCCAGCTCCTCCGTAAGCTCCTTCCAGCCCTCCCAGTCCTCCTCGGCGAGGCCGTCCTCGAGGGAGATCAGGGGAAAGGTATCGAGCCAATCGTCGTAGATCTCCAGAAGATCCCAGGCGGAAAGCTCCTCGTCCTCGAAGCGGTAGAGATTCCGATTCGGGTCGAACAGCTCGGAAGCGGCCACGTCGAGGGCCAGGGCGATCTCCTCCCCCGGGGTGTAGCCGGCGTCATAGATCGCCTTGACCAGCAGGTTGAGCGCCTCTACGTGGCCGCCGCGGAGCCGGGGGGCAAATCCCCCTTCATCCCCCACGGCCGTGGAGAGCCGGTCCCTCCGAAGGATCTTCTTCAGGACGTGAAACGTCTCCGCCCCCATGCGCACGGCATCGGCGAACGTCCTCGCGCCCACGGGGACGATCATGAACTCCTGGATGTCGAGGTTGTTGTCCGCGTGGACGCCGCCGTTGAGCACGTTCATCAAGGGAATAGGGAGCAGGGGTTCTTCCTCGCCCCCGAAGAGGGCGTGGATGTGCTCATAGAGCGGGATCTTCTGGCTCACGGCCGCGGCGCGGGCCGCCGCCAGCGAGACGCCTAAAATCGCGTTGGCCCCCAGATTCGATTTGTTCTCCGTGCCGTCGAGCTCTTTCAGTTTGGCGTCCAGCGCTTGTTGATCGCGGGCGTCGAGGCCCTGGACCACGGGGGCGATGACCTCGTTGACGTTCCGGACGGCCTTCAAGACCCCCTTGCCGTGGTAGCGCTTGGGGTCCTCATCGCGCAGCTCGAGGGCCTCGAATTTCCCCGTCGAAGCCCCGGAGGGGACGGCCGCATGCGCCCGGGTGCCGTCGGCCAGCTCCACTTCCACCTCGACCGTGGGATTGCCCCGCGAATCCAAGATCTCGCGAGCGTGGACTCGGGCGATTTCTGCCGAATTCATGGCGAACTAAGTCTACGGAAGCGCACGGGAGGAGGCAAGGCAGCATGTCCCCTACCCGGGCTCCCGCGCGGTTGACAGCCCAGGGAGCGGCGATTAAGATAGGGGCGCGTCCGCTGGGGGATCGTCTAACGGCAGGACGACGGGCTCTGGACCCGTTAGTGGAGGTTCGAATCCTCCTCCCCCAGCCAGCTTTTTCCCCTCCCCTTTCCCCTTAGCGGGTTCCCCCTCAGCGGGCCCTATCCCCTCACAAGTTGCTTCCGGAGAGCCCCATCGGCTACCCTGATCCGGGCGCGACGGGAGGGACATGGACGGATGGAAAGCTTTCAGTTTCACGTCCCCACGAAGGTCGTCTTCGGGCCGGGAGCCCTCGAGAACCTCCCCTCGGAGTTGGAGGAAAACGGCTGGCGCTCCGCGCTGATCGTGACCGACCCCGGGGTGCGGGCCGCCGGGCTCCTGGAGCGGGTCGAGCAGCGGCTCCAAGTCGCTCATATAGAGCATAAAGTCTACGACGGCGTGGTCTCCAACCCCACGGTCTCGTCCATTGAGGCCGCCGTGGAAGCTGCCCGTGGACGGGAGGCGCTCATCGCCTTGGGGGGCGGAAGCGCGATCGACACCGCCAAAGTTCTGAACCTACTGCGCACCCACGGGGGGAGCGCCCTCGACTGGGAGGGGCACGACACCGTCCCTGGCCCCTGTGGGCCCCTTATAGCGATCCCCACCACCGCGGGGACGGGCAGCGAGGTCACCTCCGTGGCCCTGGTCACCGTCCCCGAGCGCCGACAGAAGGTGCCCCTCGTAAGCCGCCACCTCTTCCCGGACGTGGCCGTAATAGATCCCGAACTCACGGTAAGCCTTCCGCCTGCCGTCACCGCAGCCACGGGGATAGATGCGCTCACCCACGCGATCGAGGCCACGGTCTCCGTGATCGCCCAGCCCCTTACGGACCTTCTGGCGCAAGAGGCCATCCGAAGGATCGATCGCTTCCTACCGCGGGCGGTTCAACGGGGGGAAGATCGGGAGGCCCGGGCGGAGATGAGCTTTGCGGCCCTCTTGGCCGGGATGGCCTTCGGGAACGCCTGGGTGGGGCTGGCCCACGCGATCGCCCACGCCCTCGGCGGGCTCTACGACCTCCCCCACGGCGTCGGATGCGCCCTGGCGCTGCCCTTGGCGATGGAGTTCAACCTCGACGTCCGGCGCGAGAAGTACGAACAAATTGCCGCCTGCATGAATCGAAAAAGCCCTGAGGAGGCCGTCGAGCGGGTGCGGGAGCTCCGGGGGGAGATCGGCCTGCCCGAGCGCCTGCGGGATCTCGGGGTTCCCGAGGGCGACGCCGAGAGGATCGCGCAGCTGGCGATGACCGACGGCTCCCTCCTGTTCAACCCACGGCCGGCACCGTTAAGAAATGGAGAAAACCTCCTTGAGGACGAGATGATGATTGTGGAACCAAGCGAACATCCGCAGCCAACGGGTGATGCTCCGATGATCTCTGCGAT
>JALUUA010000239.1 GCA_027021605.1 Candidatus Bipolaricaulota bacterium
GTAGCCGTAGGGGGTCTCCAGCGCCCGGGCCCCCGCCTCGATCGCCCCGAGCTTTTCCAGGGGGACGTCCTCGGGAGTCAGATAGGCCAGCAGGTGAAGCCCGTCGGAGGCGATGCCCCCAATTTGCCCCCGGGCGTCGAGCGCGATCGCGGGGAAGTCCCGCTCCTCGTCCCAGAGTTTTTCCCAAAGGGCCTCGACCAACCCGCGGGCGTGCGCTTGGAGGGTTTCGGCGCTCTCCCCCAGGGAGAAGCCCTGGGCTGCCAACGAGGCGGCCGAGCGCAGCGCGGCGACCGCCTGGGCTTGCACCAGGGCGTAGGCCACGGGGTAATGGGGGTCCTCGCGCCCCGGTAGATGGGAATCTTTCCAGTAGGTGGCCCGCAGCGCGTAGCGCTCCGCGCCGCAGCCTGAGGGGTCTTCCCAATAGAGCCCGTCCCGAACGCGCGAGAGCACGTAGCGCAATGCCGCTGCAAGCTCTTGTTCGTGATTGCTAAGCAGGGTCCGATCGCCCGTGAGGCTGGGGTACTCGCCCGCGGCGATGAGCAAGAGGGGGGAGACGTCGCAGGCGTTGTAGTGCGTGAGGAGCCCGCGGATCTCCACGCGGGCGTACTCATGGAGCCCCCGGCCCGGCTCCTCCCCCGTGTGGGGGTCATAGCGCTTCCCCAGGGTCTTGCAGACGAAGATCAGCACGTCTTTCAAGAGGGAGGGCTCGCGGAGCATGAGGGCCGCAAGCAAAAGATCCCGCCCGAAGAGGCCGAAGCGCACCTTCCCGCCTTGGAGCCCGGCGTGGTAGAGTTGAAGGGTCTCCCCATCAAGCGAGACGGAGACCCGCAGGCGCTCGAGGGCGCTACGGGCGGGGGCTCGCAGCGCCTCCACTGCCTCCACCGACTCCAAGGAAACGCCCCGGAGCCCCGAGACCCCTTGCGGAACGCGCGCGTTGGCATCGGAAGCCCGCATGATGGAGAGATTCTAGGCGCTTGCTCCCCCGGGGGCAACTGCGCCACAATGGCCCCACGATGGGGCTTGCCCTCCACCCACAGGGGAGGCGCTGCGCGACGAGGGGGAGGGAAGCGAAGCGAAGAAGAAAAGGGGAGAGGCCCGATGCGCATCGCGCTCTTCAACCCGCAGGGGAACTTCGACCCGAAGGACAGCTACTGGACGATGCACCCGGACTTCGGGGGGCAGCTGGTCTACGTGAAGGAGCTGGCGCTGGCGCTCGAGGGGCTGGGGCACCGGGTGGACATCCTCACCCGTCAAATTCGAGACCCCCGATGGCCGGAGTTCGCCGCGCCCCTGGACGGGTATCCCGGCCACCCCCGCGTCCGCATCGTGCGCGTCCCCTGCGGGCCCCCGCGGTTTCTGCCCAAGGAGGAGCTTTGGCCCCACCTCGGGGAGTGGGTCCGCAGGATCGTAGATTTCTATGAGCACGAGGGGGCGTTCCCCGACGCGGTCGCGGCCCACTACGCCGACGGGGGCCTCGCCGCCGCCCTGTTCCAAGAGCGCTTGGGCATCCCCTTCACGTTCACGGCCCATTCCCTGGGCGCGCAGAAGATGGACAAGCTGGGGGCCTCCCCCGAGAACCTGGCCGAGCTGGACGCGCGCTTTCGCTTCGCCCGTCGCTTGGCCGCCGAGCGGGTCGCGATGAGCCACGCCGCCCGCATCGTCACGAGCACCCGGCAGGAACGCTTCGAGCAGTACGCCCACCGGGCCTACCGCGGGGCCGTGGACGTCCATAATGATGAAAAATTCGCCGTCATCCCGCCCGGGGTGAACCGCCGGATCTTCACGCCGGAACCCCAACCCGAGGATGGCGAGGTGGAAGCCCGCATCGAGGAGGCCCTCCGGCGGGACCTCCCGCCGGATCGCCGCGGGCTCCCGCTGGTGCTCAGCTCCAGCCGCCTGGACCCGAAGAAGAACGTGCTGGGACTGGTGAAGGCGTTCGCCCGCAGCGCGGAGCTGCGCGCGGCGGCCAACCTGGCGCTCGTCGTGCGGGGGCTCTCCGGGCTTCGGGACTACGAGCAGGCCCGGCTTTCGGGGACGGAGCGCGCCGCCCTCGACGAACTCGTAGCCTCCATCGAGGAGCACCGCTTGGAGGGGGTCGTCACAGCGTTCCCCCTGGAGGGCCAGCGGGAGCTGGCGGCCGCGTATCGGCTGGGGGCGCGTCGGCGCTGGGTCTTCGCGCTCGTCTCGCTCTACGAGCCCTTCGGGCTGGCCCCCCTGGAGGCGATGAGCTGCGGGCTCCCCGTCGTCGTCACGAAGAACGGCGGCCCCTCCGAGACCCTCGTGGACGAGGAGACGGGCCGCCGCTACGGGGTCCTCGTGGACCCCGCGGACCCCGAGGACATCGCCCGGGGGCTCCGGGAGCTTCTGGGGGATTCCGACGCGTGGGAGCGCTACCGCCGCGCGGGCCTCGAGCGCGTGGAGGCGAAGTTCACGTGGGAGCGGACGGCGCAGGGGTACGCCCGCGTCCTCCAAGACGCCCGCGAGCGCGGCCCCGTCCGGGGACACGTCCCCATACCCCCGTACTTCCGCGAGCCCAAGCCCGAGAACGACCTCCCGCTCGCGTGGCTTCGGAAGCTTTACTTCGGGGAGGGCTAGGGCCGGGGAGGGAGGAGGAAGAAAGCCATGCGCGGCGACCGCATCTTCGTGGGGGAAGTGCACAAACAACGGGCCGAGGAGCTTGCCGGGCTTCTCGAATCCCGCCTTTTCGAGAAGTTCGTGGTGGCCATCGCGGGGGAGTCGGGGGCGGGGAAGTCCGCGCTCGCCGTGGCCCTGCGCGACGCCCTCGTCGTGCGCGGCCACCCCACGGGGATCTTTCAGCAGGACGATTACTTCGTCTTCCCGCCCAAGACGAACCACGAGATGCGCCGCCGCAACCTCGAGCAGGTCGGCCCCTACGAGGTCAAGCTCGACTTTCTGGACTGCAACCTCCGCTCCTACAAGCGGGGGGAAAACCCCGTCTACAAGCCGCTGGTGCTCTACGAGGAGGATCGCATCACCACAGAAGAGGTGGACACGTCGGATTGGGAGGCGCTGATCGTGGAGGGGACGTACACGAGCCTCCTGCGCTTCGTCGACTTTCGGGTGTTCATCGACTTGGACTTTCGGCAGACGCGGGAGGCCCGAAAGCTGCGGGCCCGCGACCGCTGGGAGCCCTTTCTCGAAGAAGTCCTCGAGAGGGAGCACCGGGTGATCGCTCCCCACAAGGCCCTCGCCGATGTGGTGATCCCCCCGGACTGGGGGCGGGTCGTCGTTGTGTCTACCCCTTGAGCGACCCGGCGAGGATGCCGCGCACGAAGTAGCGCTGCAGCGAGAAGAAGACGATCAGGGGCACGACCATGGAGATGAACGCCGCGGAGGTGAGCAGCTGCCAGTCCTCCCCGTAGGAGCCGATCATGTTGGCGATGGTCAGGGTGATCGGCGAGGTCCGCGCCGCCCCGCCCACGAAGATGAGCGCCACGATGAGGTCGTTCCACACCCACAGGAACTGGAAGATCGCCAGCGAGGCGATGACGGGAACGGAGAGGGGGAGCACCAGGCGGACGAACATGGTCCAGTGGGAGGCGCCGTCGATGGCCGCAGACTCGAACAGCTCCCGGGGCAGCCCGCCGATGAAGTTGCGCAGCATGTAGACCAACAGGGGCAGCCCGTAGCCCGTGTGCGCCAGCCACAGCCCGAAGAAGGTGCCGTTGATGCCCAGGTTCACAAACAGGCGCAGCAGGGGGATGAACGTGATCTGTAGCGGGACGACGATCAGGCCGATCACGACCATGAGGAGCACCGTCCGCCCGCGGAAGCGCATCCAGGCGAAGGCGTAGGCCGCAAAGGCCGCGATGAGAATGGGGAGGATGGTGCTGGGGATGGTGATCTTGAGGCTGTTGAGGAACGAGATCCAGATGTCGTTCTCGAAGAGCACCTCGCGGTAGTTCTCCAGCGTGAACTGGGTCATCTCGAAGGGGTGGAGGAAGACGGTCCACCACCCGGAGTTGGAGATGGCGCTGCGCGGGCGAAAAGACGTGATCAGAAGCCCCACCGTCGGCATCAGCCACAGGACGCAGAGCGTCACGATCACCCCGTGCAGCGGGACCGCCGCGAGCGCTCTTCGCAGGGTTCGCATCAGCATCAACGCATCGCCTCCTGGGCGCGGAAGCGCCGCAGGTTGATGACGATAAAGGGCACGATCAGCAGCATGAGCACGATGGCCACCGCGCTGGCCTTCCCGTAGCGGGGCGGAAAGCTGTACAGGGTGCGGATCATGTAGTTCGCCAGCACCTCCGTGTCGAAGGCCCCGTTCGTCATCACGTACACGATGTCAAACGTCTTGAGGACGAAGATGATGATCGTGGTGGTGATGGCTGCGAGGGTGGACTTCATGAAGGGGACGGTCACGTGCCAGAAGACCTGCCACTCGTTGGCGCCGTCGATGCGGGCGGCCTCGAGCATCTCGCTGGGGATGCCCTTGTACGCCGCCGACAAGACGACCATACAGAACCCGGTCCAGACCCAGATCCCTGCCACGATGAGGGCGAGGTTGTTCACCCAGGGCCGCAGGGTGAGCCAGGCTTGCGGCTGGAAGTCGGCCTGATCGAGCACGAAGCGCGCTCCGAGGGCCAGCAGCAGGCTCACCAGGAAGAGCGGCCCCCAGCGACGATCCTGGGCGCCCA
This sequence comes from Candidatus Bipolaricaulota bacterium, assembly GCA_027021605.1. GTDB lineage: Bacteria > Bipolaricaulota > Bipolaricaulia > RBG-16-55-9 > RBG-16-55-9 > JALUUA01. The sequence continues at coordinate 4,662 of JALUUA010000239.1, forward strand.
CGAGGAGCAGGGCCCCCGCGCCTCCGACGGCCAGCAGGAACCAGAGGAACTCCCAGAGGCTCCCCGTGGGGGGACGGGCGACGATCCCGACGGCGTAGAAGAGCCCCAGCAGGAGGAACCCGGCGAGCCCCACCCGGGCCAGCCCCTCCAGGTGGCGCTCCTCCCGCCAGCGGCGGACGGCTTCTGCGACGACCTTCGCCAGCGCCAGCCCCCAGAAGACCGCCGCGAGGACCCCGAAGATCCCCGCGACCAACGTCAGGGCCGCCTGCACCGCGGGGTCGTTCGCCAGGTCCCTCAGCCCCATGAGCAGGCCGTTGAGCAGCCCGATCTGGGGGCGGTTGGGCGGGCGGTACGCGTAGACGAAGCGCCAGATGATCGAGGCCGCCGTAAACGAGATCGCCATGGGCATGAAGATGACGGACTTCGCCAGGGATTCGTACCGAACGCGGTCGAGGAGGACGGCGAGCAGGAGCCCCAGCCCCACCGTGGCCGAGGTCATCACCACGAGCCAGACGAAGTTGTTGCGGAAGGCGATGAGCATCCCCCGGTCGTCGAGGAGGTCGAGGTAGTTGGCCAGCCCCACGAAGACGCGGTCCGGGCGGTAGTAGTTCTTGTGCAGGCTGACGAGGAACGTCTCGACGGTGGGGTAGACCAGGAAGACCCCCAAGATGAGGAGGGCGGGGGCGAGGTAGAGCCAGGGGACGTACCCGCGCACCTTCATCGCGGTCTCCTCTTCCTCTCTTCTCTCAAGGGTTTCTCAAGGGGCAGAAAGGGAAGCGCGGGGCGGGGCCGGGCCCCGCCCCGCTTCCCCGAAGCGCTGAGGGCTCAGCAGTTCTCGTTGCCCACCGGACCCGTGGCGGCACCGGAGGTGTACGCCTCGTCCGCGGAGGCCTCGACCTCGCAGAGGATCTGATCGAGGTCCTTGCCGCTGAGGGCGTCGAGCACGGCGGTCCAGAAGGTGCCCGCTCCCACGGCCGAGGGCATGAGGTCCGAGCCGTCGAAGCGGAAGACCTCCGCGCTGGTGAGGGTCTTGGCCGCGTTGGCGGTGATCGTGTCCGGGGTGCCGTCGGCGTTGACGTAGATCACGTCGGGGTCGAGGGTCGTGTTCGTGGCGATGCGCCCGGGGTTGAGGAGCACCCAGAGCCGCTGGGCGTCGGCCCCGCCGATGTAGTTGAGGAACTCGGCCACGCCCGGCTTGGCGCTGAAGGCGGCGAAGAGGTCTCCCCCACCCAGAGCGGGCGGCGGGCCGCCGTCCTGGGCCGGACCGGAGGGGAAGGTGAAGACGTCGTAGTCCACCCCGGCCACGGTGTCGGGGTTCTGGCGCTGGATGAACTCGCGGATGAAGGTCGCCTGGCGGTGCATCACGCAGGAGCCGTCAAAGAGCCCGTTGGGGGAGTCACCGAAGTTGGTCGCCAGGACGTTCGTCCGCCCGCCGAAGGCGTTGTCCGCGAAGTAGAGGAACTCCTCGAACAGGGTCTTGACCCGGGGGTCGGTCCAGGGGATGTCGTGGGCGACCCAGGCGTCGTAGAACTCCGGCCCGTAGAGGCGCAGGGCGATGTCCTCCATCCAGTCGGTGCCCGGCCAGCCCGAGGCGGCGCCGCTCTCCACCCCGATGCACCAGGGGGAGATGCCGTCGGCCGCGATCTGCTCCGTGAGCGCCTTGAGCTCCTCGTACGTCTGCGGGATGGGGTAGCCCCGCTCCTCGAACGTCGGCTTGTGGTACCAGACCAAGCTCTTGAGGCTGGCAATGGGCGTGATGGCGTAGAGCCGCCCGTCGACCGTGCCCAGATCGAGGAAGCCCTTCGGCTGCTGGCTGAGCACGGTGCGGCTGAGCATCTCGTCGATGGGGACGAGCGCGCCGCTGCGGGCGAACTCGACCATCGCGCCCGGCTGCGGGAAGTTCGTCATGTCCGGCGGGTTGCCCGCCGCGACCCGGGTCTGGAGGATCTGCGGCAGGTTGCGCCCGACGGCCTCCACGATCACCTTGGTGCCGCTGGGGCTCTGGTCCTCGAAGGCGCGGACCACCCGCTTGAAGTCCGCCAGCTCCTCGCCCTCGAAGCTGGTGACGAAGGTGATCGTCTCCCCCTGCAGGATCGCCGTGGCCGCGCCGGAACCGGGAAGGACCAGCAGCACCCCGAGGACGAGCCCGACCACCGAAAGCAACAGCCCACTCCGCTTTGTCCGCATCCTTGCTCCCTCCTTCGTCTCGTAAAGATCGTAAAGGAACGCACCGGAAAAGGGTGTGACCGTCCTTTTGCCTCTAGAGTTCGAGTCATCCGAGCCCGACGGATGGACTTCTCTCGGGTTCGAGAGCGCTTTCACCCCCCTTCGTACAAAGCCGTTGTGCGGTGTTGCGGTTGCGGGAGCTGCGCTGTACGAGGGCGGCCTCGGGCGCGTCAAAGGTGCTTTGGAGCACGCGCAAGGCCGCGCCGTGGGCGCAGGCCCACTCGCCCGCCCGGGCCCGCGAGACGCGGAAGGGGAAGCGGTCCCCCAGGCGGTCCTGCAGCCGCCGCGCGCAGCTTGCGACGAACGCCTCCTCCTCTTCCCGGAGCATCCGCGCCTGGATCACCAGTCGATCCGGATCGAAGAGGGTAATGAGGTGGAGCATGGGCACCAGCAGACGGTCCTCCAGCACGCGCCGCAGGCGGCGCACGTCGCCTCGCCGGCCCCCCCGGGGCCCGCGGCCCAGGAGCGGGTCCCGGGCCCCTGACCGCTCCGGCTCCTCCCCCGCCCCCGCCTGTCGGAGCTGCAGGTAGGCATCCCTTAAGGAGACGGCGTTCCCGTGCGCGCCCCCGAAGATCTCCCCGTGGAGCAAGACCGCCCCTCCCATGCGGATGTCCCTGTAGGCGCCCCGACGCAAGGCGAGGTAGACGAGCACCCTCTCGGTCGTCTCGAGGTGGGCGCTCTCGGCCAGCGCCATGAAGTGCGCGTCGTTCCCCAGGAGCACGGGAACCCCCATGTGCTCCTCGAGAACGGCCTTTACGGGCACGTCCCGCCAGGGGGGGAGCGTCTCCCCGTAGAACGAGAGCCTCTCCCCGCAGCGGCAGAGGAACGCCGGGGCCCCCAGCCCCACGCCCAACAGATC
>JALUUA010000240.1 GCA_027021605.1 Candidatus Bipolaricaulota bacterium
GGATCCAGCTGTCAGCCGCCTGGAATGGGAGCTTTGGAATTGGGTCGAGAGGGAGGTGTTCCGTAATGGCTGAGAGCATCGGCTTTGTAAAAGACATCCGACGATCTAACGGGCAGGTTTTTGTCACCGTAGCTTTGGTCCACGAAGAAGTAGAGGAAAAGGCTCCTCTGCTCGGGGAGCTGGTGCGGGTAGAGTCTGGACGGAGGGATCGAAAGGGGAGACCTGTTCAATACTTAGGCATGGTAAGCAATGCCCGCTACTCTCCCATCGCGCACAAAGAGTATGATCGCGACTTGGCCTTAACCCGTTTGAATGAAGAGAGCCTGGACCGAACGGCCAAGGAACAGATCAACTTCATGGAATTTGACGTCGCCTTGGTTGGCCTTTTCGATAGGGAGAAAATTAAGAAGATTAATCCTGGAGTGCGCTTTATGCCTTCCCTGGTTGGGGCGGAAGTGCTCCGGCTCGATGAGGAAGAAGCTGGAGATTTGCTAGCCTTACAATTTGGCATTAGATCAGGGGAAGAAAAACCACCAGTGGTGTTTGGACATTTGGCGTACGGCACGGATCCCGAGGGTGAGCGACAAGGAGCGTTGAAGCATGTTAGTGCCAGCTTGTTTCAATCGAATCGCACTGCGAATTTCGGAAAGACAGGGACGGGAAAGAGCAACGAGAATAAAATCATCGTCACTTTGTTGGCACATTACTATTCAGAGACTGCCTTCCTCATCTTCGATGCCAACGGGGAGTATGCCATTCGCGGAGGAGCTGAAACGGAACCAGGATTAGCTGAAGCCTTCAAGCAACTTGACATTAAAGACCGCTTGGTACTTTTCAGCAATAGACAGTTTGACGATCTTTTGAAAGATCTAGAGGGCTTTATAGAGGTTAAACCAGCAAAGGTGAACTTCTATGAGTGCCCCGAGATCGCAATTGCTTTAGCCTATCGTCGCTCTCAGGAGACAGAGCCTAAACCCCCTCAATATCTGGAGGAGGCCTACAACAGCGTAGATGAATGGAAAACAACGCCAAATCGCCAAGCTTATCTCTTCGGAGCTTTTCGTGCCCTTGGCTTTAAGCCTCCTGATGATTTCTCCGTTCGATATGGCAATCAAAACTACCAGATAGACGATGATAACCAATGGACTCAACTGAAAGAACAACTAGATCGTGGGGCTACTGGAGATGGAAGTTCGCGCAAGTTGTATTCGTATAGAAGCCGTCTAGCCTTCTTGAAGCCTTTGCATACCCTTGAGAGGGAGCAAGATATTTTCGCTGCGGTCAAGCAAGAACTCCTTGAAAACCGAAAAATTGTGGTGTTGGATATGCCCTCTCTAGGAGATCTAGCCGAATTCATCGCAAACCGCCTAGCAGCTGATCTTTTCGAAAAGGCGGTAGAGTTGAATAATCAAGACCAAAAGGCAAACTTTGTCATATTGTTGGAGGAAGCCCATCGCTATCTCGCTAGCAAAACAAACGCTTTCTACAAGCTTGCTAAAGAGGGTAGGAAGTTTGGGATTGGTATGATCTATTCCACACAATCTCCTCGTGATGTACCAGATGAGATTCTCTCTCAAACGGAAAACTTCCTAGTGAAGCACGTCTCTAGTGCGGAAGACACTAAATGCCTTGTAAAGGCAAAGGCGCCTTTTGAGTCTGTTAAGGACTTCTTGCTGTTTGAACCGGCAGTAGGCTTCACCTATTTCTACTCTGATCAAGATCAACCGTTCCCGGTGTCTCTTAGAGTTCGCCTCTTTAGCAAAGTAGTGGCTGAGCTGAGACTGAAAAAGGCCGTGCAAGAACTGCAAGGGCTTTCTGTTGAGGAGCGGGCGGAACTAGAAAAATCCATACCTCACCTTTTAGACGAAACGCCGGGTGTTCACACAGCTAAGCAATTACTTGGAAAGACGATAGAAAAGCTCGGAGAAGCTGGCACTCAACCACTTCTTCAAGCGTTACAAGAACTTGGGATTGACAGAGACAAAGTGCTGCAAGAATTGCAAATATCAACGTGACGAGTTTGCCCTAAGATGCTGATCAAACCACTCCTTGACCCTTTTGAGGTACTCCTCCCGCAGCTTGGGGTGGCCCACCCGCAAAAACAGATGTGAGCAGCCCGGGAAGCGCACGAACTCCGCTTCTTTGCCTAAGCGCCTTAACGCGACGAAGTACTGCTCGCTCTGCTCGATGGGACAGCGATAGTCCTCCTCGCCGTGCAGCAGCAGGACGGGCGTCTCGACGCGGGGCGCGTAGGTGATGGGCGAGCGCTTCACGTACTCCTCGAAGTTCTCGAAGCGCGTCCCGCCCCACTGCGTCTCCCCGAAGGGCACCCCGATGTCGCTCGTGCCCCAGAAGCTCAAAAGATCGATGCACGGCGCCCCCACGACGGCGGCCTTAAAGCGATTCGTCTGCCCCACGATCCAGGCCGTCATGTAGCCGCCGTAGCTGTAGCCGTGGACCCCCAAGCGCTCGGGGTCGACATAGGGCCGCTTGCAAACTTCATCTACGGCGGCCAGGATGTCTCGGTAGTCCTCGCCGCCCCAGTCCCGCAGCACCGCCTTGACGAACTCCCGCCCGTAGGTGGAAGAGCCCCGCGGGTTGACGCCCAGCACCAGATACCCCGACGTGGCCAAAATTTGCTGAATCGGGTTGAAGGTGTCGTAAAAGACCCCGTGAGGCCCGCCGTGGATGTCGACCACGAGGGGGTACTTTCGATCGGGCGAGAAGTCGGGCGGGAGCCAGAGTCTGCATTCGATCGTCTGCCCCGCCCGCTCGATCGTGAACTTCTCGAGCCGCGCCGGGGGGTGCTTTTCAAAATACTCCGCGTTCTCGTGGGTGAGCTGCTGGGTCGTGCCCTCCTCCAGGTCGACGAGCCGAAGGTCCCCGGCGGAGTCGGGCGGCACGGCCAACACCACCGCCCTTTGGGCGTCGCGGTCGAGGGTGAGCGCGGTCATCAGGCAGCCGCCGCCCGTAAGGGTTTTGAGTTCGGAGCCGTCCTCGCGCAGCTCGAACAGAAACGACTCGCCCCGGCGGTCGGCCAAGAACAAGATGCGCCCGTCGCGGGTCCAGCGCAGCTCCGGCGGGGGCATCACGGGCGGGAAGCCCGCCACCGGCCGCAAGGAGTCGTCCGTAAGCTTGAGGGGCTCGCGGTCGGGTTGAAGCACGAACAGAAAACCCTGCCAGATCGCGTTGGCCTCGTCATCGTCGGAGGCGATGGCCAGCAGCCGGGAGCCGTCGGGCGCCCACGTGAGCGCGGCCACGCTGTACAGATCATGGGACCAGCGCTCCGGCTCGCCGCCCTCGGCCGGGACGACGTACGCCTCGGTGCGGTAGCGCAGCTCGCGGTCCTCACGGCGGCCCGAGATGAACGCGATTCTGGAGCCGTCGGGGGACCAGACGGGCGAAAGGTCGTCCCAGTCGCCGTCCGTGAGCTGCCGGGGCTCGCCGCCCTCGACCCCCACGACGAAGAGGTGCCGATGGGCGTCGCCGCGCCAGCCTAACGTGTCAAAGCGGTAGCGCAGCCGCCTCACGACTTTGACCTTGGGGTCTTTTCGAGGGTCGTGGTCGTCGGGCGGGCGGTCGGGGTCGACGTCGCTCACGAACGCCAGGCGTCGGGAGTCGGGCGCCCAGGCGAAGTCGTTCACCCCGCCGGGCAGTTGAGTGAGCTGTCGGGCCTCGCCCCCCGCAACGGGGATAACCCAGAGCTGCTTTCGCCCGTTCTCGTCCGGGCGTAGAAATGCGAGGTGCGAGCCGTCGGGCGAGAACTTGGGGTTGGTGTCCTGCTTGCCCTGGCTGAAGGGCCGCTCCTGCCCGTCTGAAAGCGACAGCAGGAAGATCTGCGAGCGCCCCTCCATGGCGTCCCGATCGACCCAGCCGCGGGCGAACGCGACGGCGGCGCCGTCGGGGCTCAGCGACGGCCCCGAGGCGACCTTCAGCTCGTAGACGAGATCGGGCGTGATCGGCTGCGGCTTGGACGGAAGCTGAGACACGATCAACCTCCTCGAACGCGATCGCCGGGCCTTAAGCGTGCGGATAAGGGTACGCTACGCGACCGATGGGGTCAACCCGGGGGTGCGGTTTACGCCTCCTCGCCGCCGGGGAACTCCATCTGCGCGAAGCGCCAGACGGCGAGCACCAGGGCCACGACCGTAAGCCCCAGGAGCACCCCGAGGGCCGTCCCCAACGGCACGTCACTCGGCTCCCTCAGCAACGCCCGCTCCACGGCCACAGCATAATGGCGCACGCTCAGTTGAGAAGCGGCCTCGGAGACGCGGCTGAACAGCTCCTCCCAGCCGATGACGTAGGCGATCCCCCAGAGCAGCGCCCGGGGAACCCACACCCCCAGCAGCAAGAAGAGCGCCCCATACGCCGCCGCGCCGGGAAGGGCGGCCAGAAGAAGCTTTCCCAGCACCGCCGCGTCGGGCACCGCGACCGCCGCAGCGAGCGCCGTGCTCATCCCCACCAGCAGCACCGCTCCTCCCAACGCCCCGACGAACTTCGAGAGGACGATCGCGCCGCGGGAGAGGGGCGCAATCCACAGGTACGGAAGGGTATCGCCGTCGATCTCCTCGCGCAGCGCCGGGACCATGAGCAACAGCACGATCAGCGGGAACAAGAGCGGAAGCTGGATGCCCTCGAACAGCCCCCGAAGGAACTGCTGTCGAAACTCCCGATCCGCCCACTCCCGGGCGAGCTCCGGGTCGAAGCGCCCCGCCTCCAGGACGACGAGCGCAACGAGCGCCGGGAGGACCACCAAGAACCCCAAAAAGGCCCATCGTCCCAGGCGATGCCGCCCGAGGGCCTGCCGCAGCGAAAACCGAACCAGCGCCAAGTCCACGATGCCCATTTAACGTTCCACCAAATATCGAAAGACGCTCTCCAGGTCCTCGTCGAGGCCGCGGATCTCCCGCAGGCGCACGCCCGCCTCCACGGCGAGCCTCGGCAGCTCACGGTAGAAGCGTTCCGGCTCCGTGACCTCCACGATCAGCCGTTGCCCGTCGGTCTCGTCGAAGTCGACGCCGCGCACGGGGGCTCGCTCGGTGAGGAGCGCCGCCAACTTCTTCGGGTCGCTCGCCGTAAGGGCGACCTTGTGGGGCCGATCTTCCATGGCCGCCCGGAGGGCGTGGAAGTCCCCCCGCGCCAGCAGCCGCCCCTTGTGGATGAGCACGATCTGCGAGGCCATCCGCTCCACCTCGTGCAGGATGTGCGAGGAGACGACCACCGTCTTGCCCTCCTCCCCCAGCGCGCGGACGATCTCGATGAGCGTTCGGCGCTGGGCGGGATCGGCCCCCTTGAGCGGCTCGTCCAGCAGCACCACCTCGGGGTCGTGCAGCAGGCTCTGGGCCACCTTAATGCGTTGCCGCATCCCCCGGCTGTAGGCCCCGATCCGCTTGTCCCGCTGCTTCGTAAGATCGACCCGCTCGAGGGCCCGCTCGGCCGCCTCCTCCGGGTGGGGGAGCCGGCGGAGCCGGGCGCACAGCTCGAGGAACTCAAAGCCCGTGAGGAAGTCATAGAGCCGCTCGCTCTCGGGGCAGTAGCCGATGCGCCCGTAGAGTTTGGGGTCGCGGCGGGGCGAGCCCCCCAGGACGCGCACTTGCCCCAGGGTGGGGGCGAGAAGCCCCGCGATGAGCTTGAGCAGCGTCGTCTTCCCCGCGCCGTTGGGGCCCAAGAGCCCCACGACCCCCGGGCCCATCTCCAGGGAGACGTCGCTGAGCGCCACGACTTGTCCGTAGCGCTTCGTGACCCCCTCGATTTCGACGGTCGCCCCGCTCATCGTCACTCGAGGGCCTCCTTCCGGAAGCGCAGCCACGCCGCGGCCCACGAGACCGCGACCACCAAGGCCGTCCCCAGCCCGTAGACCCAGGGGGAGTAGGGCTCCAGGCGCACGCCCTCTTCCCGCACCACGTCGTCCTCGAGGGTGACTTCCACGGAGACCTCGATGGGCTCCAGGAGCCCGAAGAGCGCGTTTTTCACTTGGTGGACGTAATCTTCGACGTCGAGGAGGAGCACCCAGCGCTCGCCCACCAGAAGGAGGAGCATCCCGCTGACGAGCCCCAAAAGGAAGACGAGCCCGATGATCGCCCCCGCGGCGTACGTACGACTGGGTGTAAGAGAAGAGAGCCCCAGCGCCAAGCTCCCGTAGAAAACCCCGAACAGGGGCCCCGCAGCCAGCAGCGCCCCAAGATCCCGAAGGTGCTCCCGGGTGTATTGCAGGGCGTCGGGGGCCAGGAACGCCTTCCCCACGAAGAGCAGGAGCGCCGGTCCCAGGGCGAAGAGCGTAAGCCCCCCGATCCCCGCCAGCCCCTTCATCAGCAGATACTCGTGCACGTAGATGGGGCGCGCCAGATACAGGGGGTAGACGCGATACTGCCGGTCGTTGCAGACGAGATCCGGGACGATCAGCGCGCTCAGCAGGAGCAGCACCAACCCGAGGGAGCTGTAGAAACCGCTGAAGGGGTTGAGCAGCCACGAGGGAATCCCGGGCCCGCCGCCGAAGGCGTCCGCCACCTGGCTCGTGAGCAAGAAGAAGAGAAAAACGCCCAGCTCGATCAACAAGACGAGCAACACCAGCACCTTGTACTTCCCGCTCTTGCCCGCTCCCAAGGCCCTCCGGAGGTCCTCCCACATAAGCCCCGCGATGGCCGCCCAGCGGGCGGCGTACGGCCCCTCGTAAGGCCGATACCCGAGGTCGTAGATCTGACCCGCGGGCTCCCCCTCCGGCCGTCGCTGCTCCCGTTGTGGCCGCTGCGCCATCAGGATCCGGAAGCCTCCCCGTACAGCTCGAGATAGAGTTCCTCCAAGGAGCGACTCTGGCGCTCCATGCGTCGAAGTTGCACGCCCGCGGCGGCCGCCGCCTCCACGATGCGATCATAGATCGTCTCGGGATCCGGTTCCGGATCGTCCGCGGACGTCGACGTCGACGCCGACGCGTTGAAGACGAGGACCTCGCCCGCCCGCTCTTCGGTCCGCAGGCCCCTCTTTGAGAGCTCTTGGAGGAAGGCGTCTCGGTCGCCGACGACCCGCACCGCGATTCCCTCGTGGACGCCCTTTACAAGCTCGTTGAGGGGCCCCTGCGAGAGGAGCTGCCCGGCCCTCAAGATGATCACGTAATCGCACGTTTTTTCCACGTCGGGGAGGAGGTGGGTCGAGAGCACCACGCTCAGCTTCATCTTGGCGCGGATCTCGCGGATGAGGGCGAGCATCTCCTCGCGGCCCTGGGGGTCGAGGCCGCTGGTGGGCTCGTCCAGCAGCACCAGACGGGGCGAGTGGACCAGGGCCTGGGCGAGCTTCACCCGCTGCTTCATCCCCGTGCTGTAGCCCCCGATGGGGCGGTAGCGCTCCTCGCCCAAGCCCACCAGATGAAGCACGTCGTGCGTGCGCTGTGTGGCCGTCTCCTTGGGCAGGCCCGAGAGCCTCCCCAAGCGCACCAACAGATCAAAAGCGCTGTAGTCGGGGGGAAGGCAGTCGTGCTCCGGCATGTACCCCACCCGGCGGCGAAGCTCCAGCGCCTCCTGGGGGCGGGAGACGTCGAAGCCCAGCACCCGGGCCGAGCCCGCCGTCGGGCGCAGCAGCCCCAGGACCAACTTGAGGAACGTCGTCTTGCCCGCGCCGTTCTCTCCCAAAAGCCCGATGCTCCCCTCCGGGACCCGGAGGGTGAGCCCGTCGAGCGCGGGGAAACCGTTGTAGTGCTTCGTGAGGTTCTCGCTCTGAATGATAGGGC
>JALUUA010000241.1 GCA_027021605.1 Candidatus Bipolaricaulota bacterium
GCTGGAGCTTCCCCCTAACACCCACGGGATCGTGGACGTTCTTCAACGAGGTCGGGCTCTACGTGCCCCTTGTGGAGCGCTTCGTGCAGCCCGTCTATACGGCAGGGATTGCATTGCGATTCTAGCTGCGGCTCCCCGGTGAACGGAACCTCAACGCCCACCGGCGGGCCTCCCTGCCCCCGGCTTGAGATCTCCTCCCCGTTCGGCTATACTGCACGCACCTTAACTTCTAGGATCTATGGGCCGAGGTGATTCCCACTGGAACGCGCGTACGAGGTGCTCTACATCATCCGACCCGACGTCGATCGGGAGGAGGAGTACCCCAAGATCATCCAGAAATACGAGCAGGTGATCACCGAGAACGGCGGGGTGGTCCGCGAGGTCGACGAGTGGGGCCTGCGCAACTTCGCGTATGAAATCGACCACTACGACCGCGGCTACTACGTGCTCATGACCTTCGTGATCGACGCGGACAAGCTCCCCGCCCTCGACGAGCGCTTCAAGCTCGACGAGGACGTGCTCCGCTACCAGGTCGTCCGCCTGGAGGACGAGGAGGAGGAACTCGTAGCCGAAGCGCGCGCCTCCGCCTCGAATCCCAATTCCAACGCCAACCCCAACGCCAACCCCAGCCCGAGCCCCAGCGCGAGTTCCGCCGTTTGAGGGAGGAGCGTTCTTGTCGACGGCCCTCGGTTTGGACGTCAGGACGCGGAGCTTAGGGAGGGGAGAGCGATGGCGGGCTTAAACCGCGTGATCCTCATCGGGAACCTAACGGACGACCCGGAGCTGCGCTACACCCAGGCCGGGACGGCCCGGACGCGCTTTGCGATCGCGATCAACCGCCGCTGGCGGGACCGCGAGGGGAACCTCCAGGAGGAGACGACGTTCGTTCCCATCGTGGTGTGGGGACAGCAGGCGGAGAACTGCGCCAACTATCTGGAGAAGGGGCGGCTGGTGGCCGTGGAGGGGCGCCTGCGGATCGACTCCTTCGAGACGGAGGAGGGCGAGCGCCGCAAGGTCGTGGAGGTCGTGGCCGACACCGTGCAGTTCTTGGGAGCTCCCGGCTCCGGCACGGGAGGAACGGGAGCGGGAGCAGGAACGGGCGCCTCGGCGGACGAAGCCGTATCGGCCCCCGCGCCCGGCTCGGACGTCGCGGCGGGGTCGGAGCCCGCACCGCCCGGACCGTCGCAGCCGCAGCCGCCGGCTAAGCCGAAACCACCGGAGGAGGAGGTTCCGTTTTGAGACCGATGCGCCGGAAGCGACGCCAAGTCTGTGAGGTCTGCAAGCACAACATCCAGCTCAACTACAAGCGCCCGGAGGAGCTTAGGCGCTACATGAACCGCTTGGGGAAGATCCTCCCCCGGCGGGTAAGCCGCTTGTGCGCCAAACACCAGCGGCGCGTAAGCCGCGAGATCAAGCGGGCCCGGGTCATGGCCCTCCTGCCCTACGAAGTCGAGCCCTAAGGGCACCCTACCCCTTGCCCCCGTGAGCCCATGACGGGATCGGAGCTCCTCCTTCAAGCGCTCCTCTTTGCGCTCGGGCTGGGGGGGCTCTATCTGGGCGCGGAGGGGTTTGTCCGGGGCTCGGCCCGCCTGGCGGAGCTTTTGGGGATCTCCCGCTGGGTGATCGGGCTCACCCTCGTGGCCTTCGGGACGTCCGCCCCGGAGCTGGCCGTAAGCCTCCTCGCAGCCCTTAAGGGCACGCCCGACCTGGCCGTGGGCAACGTCGTGGGGAGCAACGTGGCCAACATCGGGCTCATCCTCGCCATCGCCGCCCTGCTCCGCCCCCTGGAGGTGCGCACCTCGCTGGTGCGCCGCGAGGTTCCCTTCATGCTCCTCATCTCGCTGCTCTTTTACGGGCTCGCCCTCAACGGGACGATCAGCCGCCTCGACGGCGGGGTCCTGGTGCTCGCCCTGGGGATCTTCCTGGGGCTCATGTACGTCTACCGGGCGGAGGGGGTCCTGGACGAGGGCCTGGAGGTCGCCCCGGGCGCCGCAACCCCCCAGCGCGGGAGGGCCCTGGCCGGGAGCGCCGTCCTGGCCTTGGGGGGGCTGCTCGTCCTGCTGGGGGGCGCGCGCCTGCTGGTCGATTCGGCGGTGGCGCTGGCCCGGGCGCTGGGCGTCTCCGAGGGGATCATCGGGCTCTCCTTGGTGGCCGTGGGGACCTCCCTGCCGGAGCTTGCGACCACGGTCGTCGCAGCCCTGCGAAGGGAGATGGCCATCAGCGTGGGGAACATCGTCGGGAGCAACGTCTTCAACCTCCTAAGCGTCATCGGGTTCGTGGCGCTGGTCCGGCCGCTCCCCGTCATCCCGGAGTGGCTCACCCGCGAGATCCCCCTGATGCTCCTCTTCTCGTTCGCCCTCCTCCCCGTAATGGGGCGGGGCTTCCGGGTGGAGCGCTGGGAGGGGATGCTGCTCCTCCTGGGATACGTCGCCTTCCTCGTCTGGGTCTTCCGCTAAAGCCCCCTAAAGAAAAAGGAAAAAGAAAAGGAAGCGGGGGCAAGGGCGTCCCCGGTCGGCGTCCCCTGCCCCCGTGCGCTCTCGTCCCGTCCCTAGAAGGGGATTAGAGCCCCAGGTTCTGCTCGATGCGGCGCTTTGCCTCCCGGAGGTGGGCTTCGACCGTCGGGTCGGGCACCCCGTCTGAGAGGGCCTGCTCGATGGCCCCGTAGAGGCGCTCCAGCTCGGCTTGGGCAAGCGCGCGGGCCTCGTCCACCCGCGGGGCGACGAAGGCCGGGTTGGGGTGGAGCCCGACGGGATCGGCCCCCGCCCGCCCGAAGTCGAAGAGCTGCTGGAAGTCGACGCTGTAGGGGAACCCCGGGATCCCGGGTCCGGACTCGGGGCCCGCGCTCGGGGCCGGGGGCCCCGCCTCGGACGGCGGCCGGAAGCCGTCCTCCCCGCCGCCCGCGTAGCCCGGGACGGCCAGCGCGAGCAGCTTATCGAGGTAGACGCTCTGGATCGCGCGCTGGAAGGAGTCGGCCGACGGGAGCCCCGCCAGCACGTCCCCCCAGATCGCGTCCGTGAACCCGCGGAACAGCTCGTCGAGGGTGAAGGGGTCGAGCTCGTCGGAGCGGTAGGCGTTATCCCGGATCCGGGCGAGCCGCTCCGGCCAGAAGGCCATCTCGAGCAGGGAGGCGCGCAGCCCCGTTATGACGTCGTGGATCGGGTAGGTGAACCGGGTGCCGAACCGCCAGCTGGAGGCCCAGTCCCACCAGCGCGGCGGCGGGGCCTTGTCGAGCAGCTCCTTGGGGAACTCCCGCAGGATGCCGGGGCGGAACGCCTCGAGGATGAACCGCAGGGCCCGGCGCTGCTCCTCGGCGGGGATGGGGCGAAACGGCGTAAGGCCCGCCGGGTCGTCCTTGTGGGCCCGGGTCACCCGCACGCCCCCCAGGTACTTCGTCGCCCAGAAGTACCCCTGGGTCTGCTGGTAGAGGAGGGTGTGGATCGCGCCGCGCACGGGCCAGAGCTCCCCGTCCGCCTCGACCAGGCGCTCCTCGACCTCGGGCCAGAGGCGATCCGCCAGCCGCTGGAGCCCCCGGAAGTAGGCCACCGGGTCCGACCCCAGGTCGAACTGGTTGATCGCGGGGTCGAGGGCGTAGGGGTAGAGCCAGGCGTCCTCGTCCGTGCCGTAGGCGTGCTCCTTGGTGGCGTGCTCCTGGGCGATCCTCTGGAGCTGCGGGTGGGGGCGGGCCAGGGTCTCGTTCCCCACGGGCAGGTACCCCCACTGGATCGCCCAGATGTCGTACGGGCCCACGGTGGAGTTGTAGTACTCCCCCTGCCGGTCGGGGTCGGGGGAGATGTTCGGCGGGTTGTAGTCCATCACCGAGGCGCTCACGCCGTACTGTTGGGTGTAGTCGGGGTCGTGGAGCTTGTCGAAGGGGATGGCCACGCTCGCCTTGAAGTTGTGGCGGAGCCCCAGGGCGTGGCCCACCTCGTGCATGACGACCTCGCGGATCGCCGCGCCGACGTACTCCAAGGGCACGTCGTCGTTGGGCCCGATCACGCCGTTGGCGATGAGCGTAAGCCGCCACGTGGCCAGATAGGGGAGCAGCGCCGCGCCGTAGGCGCAGAGCCTGCGGGCGTACTCCGGGTTGAGCAGGTACGCCAGCCGCAGGGCCTCGGCCTCCTGCTTGAGGAAGTCGAGCGGGCTTTGGACGTTGGCCAGCAGGTCGTGCTGGCCCGTGAGCGCCCGCACCCAGTCGGAGACCACCAGGATGTCCGAGTTGAGGATCTCCCCGGAGCGGGGGTCCACGTCCGAGGGCCCGATGGCGAAGACGGAGGTGATCGAGGGCACCCAGCGGATGGTGGAGTACCGCGCATCCCCGGGGTCGAAGTCCGGGTCATCGGGCTGCTCCCGGGCGAGGATCGCGTTCTTGAAGCCCGCGGCCTCGAACGCCTTGTTCCACACCTCCACCCCCTCCTTGACGTAGGGGCGCAGCTCCTCGGGGATCGTGTCCTCGAGGTAGAAGACGATGGGCTTTACGGGCTCGGAGAGCGGCGCGTAGGGGTCCTTCTTCTCCAGCCGCCAGCGGTTTATGATTCGCACGGTGCCCGTCCGCCCGCCCTGGCGGTCGTAATCTTTATACGCCGTGACGAAGTACCCCACCCGGTCGTCGGCCAGGCGGGGCTTCATCGGCTCCTCGGGGAGCTTGAGGATGCTGTAGTGGATCGCGATGGGGAGGCTGGTGGGGTTGGGGAGCGCGCGGCTGGGGAAGGCCCGCGAGGCCGCGTAGGTGAGGTCGACCTCCAGCTCCACGTTCTCCGGGAAGCTCTTGACGTACACCAAAGACGAGCGGCTCGGGTCCACCCGGAAGCCGACGCCGTAGAGGAAGGGGAGCACCGCGGCCAGGCCGGGGTCGCTCAGGAAGAGCCGGGTCACCTCGATGAGGTAGCGCCCCTCCTCGCGCTGGGCCGCCACGATGGGGAGGACGGCCAGGACGTTCTCGCGGAACCCCCGCTCGACCATTCGGCCCTGGGGCGTTCCCTCCCGGGCGCGGAAGTAGGGGTTGCGGGCCACCAGCTCGATGCGGTCCTTGCGCAGGCGGAAGGTGACCATCTGGGAGTCCAGCGGGAAGCCCGTAAGCAGGAACGACTCCCCGATCCCGCGGGCGATCTGCACCACGATGAGGTAGTCCTTGTCGAATTGCTCCTCGGTGATCTCGAAGAAGACCTTGCCCCGCTCGTCCACGTAGGCGTTAAACAGCCCGGCGTCGCCGTCCATCGTGGCGACGAACTCCTCCAGGGGGGGCGCCTCCTGGGCCTGGGCCGTGGCCGTGGCCGCGGCCGTGAGCGGTAGCGAGGGGCTGCCCGCGAGCAGCAGCAGGGGCAGGCTCACCGCGGCCGCCGCCAGAAGCGCAAGGGAACGCGCTCGGATGCGTCCGATCATAAACTCCCTCCTCCTTCTCTTTGTAAGTGCTCTATTGTCCGCCGAAGCGGCGGCGAAATCTGTAACCGAGTATACGGGCAAGTCCCGAAGGGGTCGAGGGCCCCCTTATTCCCCCGCAGCGGGGGAGGGAGCCACCTCGACCTCGACCCGGGGCCGGAGGAAGAGCCCGGAGGTGAGCCAGAGGACCAGGAAGACCCCCCCGGCCAGCAGGTAGGGGAAGTCGTAGCCCAGCCGGTCGAAGACGAATCCCCCGCCCAGGGGGCCGACGATCCTTCCCAAGCTCTGGAAGGAGTTAAAGGCCCCCATGATCGCCCCCTGGCGCTCCGGGGCGGTGCGCTTGGAGAGGAGAGCGGAGATCGGGGGGGTGACGAGCGCCCCCCCGAAGCCGAGGAGGCCGCCCAACCCCAAGAGGCTGGGGAGGTCATAGGCCAGCAGAACGCTGAAGAACCCCACGCCCCCCAGGAGGAGCCCCAGTTGCGTCACGCGCTCCTCGCCCCAGCGGGCGATCGCCCGGCCCACGAAGACCCCCTGGCCCACCACCCCCACGAGCCCCATCACCGTGAAGACCGCCCCCATCTCCGCT
Source organism: Candidatus Bipolaricaulota bacterium (assembly GCA_027021605.1). GTDB lineage: Bacteria > Bipolaricaulota > Bipolaricaulia > RBG-16-55-9 > RBG-16-55-9 > JALUUA01. Next base: position 5,963 of record JALUUA010000241.1, read on the forward strand.
TCTCCAAACCCCAGTTTGGCCTCCGCGAAGAGGGCGAACGTCCCGAACATGCTGGCGAAGGCCGCTTGACTCAAGAATCCCAGCACCAGAAGCGGCCCCACCGGCCCCTTGAGCTCCCGAACGAGCTGGAGGTGCGCGCTCCCCCGCCGCGGGCGCTGGGCCCTCGCCTGGGCCCGGGCCTCTTGTCCCAGCGATTCCGGGAGGAAGAGCGCGGCGAAGCCCACCACCAGCAGCGCCAGGCCCGCGGCCACCAAGAACGGCACGACGGGGTTCGCCCCCAGGAATCCCCCGATCGCGGGGCCGAAGATCATCCCCAACCCCATGGCCGCGCCCATCAGCCCCATCCCCTTGCCCCTGTGTTCATGGCTGGTGGAGTCGGCCACGTACGCCATCGCCGTGGGGAGCACCGCCGACGACAAGAGCCCCCCCAAGATCCGGGCGACGAAGAGCATCCACAGCGCCTGGGCGAGCCCGAAGAGCACAAACGAGGCGGCCATCCCCACCAGGCCCACGAGCAGAATGGGCTTGCGGCCTACCCGGTCCGAGAGCCGCCCCCACAGGGGCGAAAACAGAAACTGCATCAGGGAGTAGGTCGCAAACAGCAGCCCCAGGTGGGTGGCCGTGGCCCCTAGGCTCTGGGCGTAGAAGGGCATGATCGGCAGGATGATCCCGAAGCCGATCATCACCACCACGAGCGTGAAGAACAACACGAAGAGCTGCTTCTTCTGGTGTGGACTCATGGGTTTTGTGCTGTGCTAGGACTCGATGAACGGGCTCAGCCGGTCGAGTGCCTCCTCCAACACGCAGTTGATGGCGCTCAGCTCCTCCTCCGAGAGCCTCTCGTAGGGGAGGCTCAGCAGCACGTGCCTCAGCAAGATGATTCGCGACTGCAGGGCCTTGGGGATGCGCTCCGAGCCCAGGGACTCATCGCGCAGCAGGCTCTGCAGGCGGCTTTGGAGGGGCTCGACCTCCTCGGGGCCGAAGACGCGCCGGAAGATCTCGAAGGCCCGCTGAAGCCCGTCGAGGATCTCCTCCTTGGCGTGGTGCGCCTCTTCCAACGCTTGGCGGCCGGCCTCGGTGAGCTTGTAGACCTTGCGCTCGGCCTCCCCCTCGTGGGTGAGCCACCCCTGCTCCTCGAGCGCCTGGAGGAGGGGGTACACCGACCCCGTGGAGGGCTTCCAAAAGCCCGTCTCCTCCTCGATCCGCTTCATGAGGCCGTAGCCCGTGAGCGGCTCCTCGCTGAGGAGCTTCAAAATGTAATATTTGAGGAACCCGCGCTTGATTGCGGTCATTTCGTCCCTTCGTCCTATGTCGCTAGCGATATATCGGAGCTACTATAGCGGAGCGGGAGGGGGGCGTCAAGGATGAGCAGGGACTTAACGGGCGGGATTCCCTATCGAACCCGGTTCTACGGCTTCTTGTATCTCGTTCTATCTCCCGGCGCAGAGCAGGGCCAGCGACTCCACGAGTGCACCTTCGAGCACGACCTCCGGCGGGATCCCGTCCCCGTCCAGGCCGACGCGGCGGACCTCGCGCGTCTTTCGATCCGCCCAATAGAGGACTCCCCGGTAAGGGTCGACCGCCAAGCTCCCCGGCTCGGGCAGTCCCTCGAAGAGGACCTCCACCTCCCCTCCCGCCTGCGGGGGGCGCTCTCGATCCGCGCGCAGGATCCG
>JALUUA010000242.1 GCA_027021605.1 Candidatus Bipolaricaulota bacterium
CGGGCTGGGGACGATCCGGCCCGGCGGCCTTACGATCGTGATGGCCGGTGGGACGTGCACGGGGGACGATCTCGCCATCGAGCTGCATCTGGCCAGCGGCGAGGTGATCCCGGCCTCCGCTTCCTCTGACTCCGACCTCCCGTTCCTCAAGGGGAGCGTTCCTGCAGTCCGGCTGCGGATGAGCGGGCCGCTGCTCGAGATCCGCGGCGCTCTCCCCTCGGGCGCTCGGGTGGAGGCCGTGGAGCTGACGCTCTTCGACCTGGCCGGGCGGCGACTTCTGGAGGCCCAGGCTCCCGGTCCGCGGCTCCTCGTCTGGCTGGGACGTCTCCCGTCGGCGGGGGCGGGGTGGGGAGAAGCGTCGGCTCGGCCTCTCGCCAACGGCGTCTACCTGGCACGCGTCACCGTCAAGGGCGCCGACGGCACGTCGATCCAGAAGCTGTACAAGCTCGTCCGGCTGCGGTAGGGGCTCCATGGGGCGCGCTGGTCGGAGGGAGGGCGGGACGTGTTATAGTCCCGCCCTCCCTCCCATCCCTTTTCCCTTTAAAGAAGAAGTTGACACCCCTGCCCTCATCGTTCTAAGCTCGTTATGCAAAGGAGGATTCTCTCATGAAACGTCGAACGGTCGTTCTGAGCAGTTTGCTGGTAGGGTTCCTCGTAGGAAGCGTTGCCTCCTCGATCCAGGCTCAACCGATCTTCCAACCCCCCTCCGGCTGCAAGGAGGGGGCCATCCTCACCACGGAACAGGCCCTCAATCCCGGCACCGGGGGATTTACCCAAGATCGCACGATCATCCCCGGCGAGGACACCACGGTCGTGCTGGGGGCGTGGCTGATCATCGACGCCTATGCGGCTGACCCCACGGCGAACCCGGCCAACCCCAACTGCGCCTTCTCCCCCGGGGACGGGAACCCCTTATACGTGGTGGAACTCCGGCTGCGGCCCGTCTCCGGCGACCCAGGGGCCGTAGGCGTGCAGACGGTGACGTTCTGGCTGGACAACGACTTCGACGGGCAGTTCACCCCCGGTCGGGACACCCAACTCGGGACACCGCTGCCCGGCAGCTGTCTCTCTAACAGCGCAGGGTGCGTGCTCACCTTCGGGAACAGCCCCATCTTCGGCGGGCCAGCGGGGTTGGCCGATCCCCTTCTCGGGGGGGTTTGCCTCCCCTTGGGGGCTGCAGGAGGGTGCGCTGCGATCTTCGCCGTCGCGGACGTCCAAAATCCTCAAGCCGGAGCCACCCTTCAGGTACGCTTGGAGGGCAAAGCCGCCAATCTCGTGAACAACCCCTTCCCGATCGGATCGGACTTCTCACCCCAGTTCGCCAAGACGGCCTCCAGCATCCGCGTGCGGGTAGAGGGCGTCCCTGCCGGTGGGGGCGGCGGGGGCGGAGGTGGCGGTGGGGGAGTGCTTTCCCCCAGCGTGAACAATGGGAACGGGAACTCAGAAACGGGTGTTGCGGGCATAAGCATTACGGGCATTCGCACCCGGGACGATCGGGGGGGCTTGGCGGGCACAGGGGCGCGCGACGCCCGCCCCGGCGACCGAGAATACTTCGTGGGCCTGGTCGCCATCTGCGAAGGGGGCCAGCCCGCCACTCGGGAGGTGAGCATCCTCCCTGCGGCGGCCGGAGCGGCTCCCACGATTGCCGGGGGACTTGCCTCCATTCCCTGCATTCCCAGCCCGGCCACCGACGGTCTGCCGACGAACATTGTGCGGGTGCGAATCGGGGTGAGTGGCCCCGGGGCCCAATACGTTCAGGCCGTCCACCTCTACGGCGATCTCGACCTTGACGGGGTGCTCTTTGAAGCGAGCGAGCTGATGCTCAGCGGCATCCCTGTAGGCGGGATTGCGGCGCTGGGCTCCTTAGAGCAAGTGCTGGTTTTCCCCAACGGCACGATGGCCATTGTCCCCGATGGAGCCCCGCTGCCCCGGCTGCTCTACGTGACCGTGGACATCGACGATCGGGCTCAAGCTTCATCCGTGCGACTCCAGGTCGCCGTAGACGTGGCTGCCCTTCCAGGCTTCCCCTCGTCCCGCTTGATGAGCACTACCCCAGCGGAGTTCAACTTCCAAATTACGGGGGGGACGACGGCCCCTCCGCCCGGTCCGGGTCCCGGTCCCGCTCCCACGCCCGGTGGGCTCCGACAGTTCGACCAAAACGGCAACTGCCTCATCGACGATCCCGAGTTCTTCGACGCCGTCAACGCCTGGGTAATGGGGCAAGTCGACAACGTGACGTTCTTCGACCTAATCGACGCCTGGATCCAGCGGACGAACGTGTGCATCTCGAGTTCGGGTGCCGGGGAGGGGCCGGTGACCCTGCGCCTGGCTCCCGGAGGCGTGACGTTTGCCGTGCAGGGCGGACCCTATACTTTTTGGCGCGTACGCGTCTTCGACCCCTTGGGTAGAGAGGTCTTTGCGCGCGGGACGTCCGGGCCTATCCTGCACTGGAGCTACCGCGACTTGCAGGGACGTCCGCTTGCCAACGGAGTCTACCTCGCTGCTGTGACGGTCGTGCAAGCCGACGGGCGTATCTCCCAACAGATCGTAAGGCTGGCCCTCCTGCGTGAGCTGAACTGAACGGAGGGCATCGCCCGACGCTTGACCGCTTGCAGTCTTGGGGGAGCCGTCCCCCGGCTCCCCTGCTCCTCTTGTCGTCTGCGGGCTGGAACGGCTATAGTCTGGGCGGCCAGTGCGGGAAGTGAGAGCATGCGACGGTGGACCCTGAGATCGAGGCTTTTCCTGTTCGGACTGGGGACGCTTTTGACGCTAAGCGGCTGGATCGGGACGGTTCCCCCCTTCCCCCTCTATGCTCAGGGGGTGCTGACCGCCCGCTATGAGAACTTGCCGCTGGGTGGGGGCCGCTTGACGGTCACGATCAACGTGGCCGTCCAGCGCTGGAACCAGCTCTATATTCAAGTTGCGCCCACAGACGTAGCCGCCGCGTTTCGGGTCCGCACGCCCGGTTGGCAGATCGTAGACGTGATTCGGGACGAGTTCGGACGGACGATGCTCTTGCTGCGGCGGGCGCAGCCTAAGATGGGGCTGGAGACGGTCATTATTGAGGGGCCGGAGGGGCGCGGACGACGGGGCGTTCTGGCCTTGGCCCGCGAGGGGTTCCGCTTCTTGACCGTAACGAGCGAGCCCAGCTTCCTCCCCGTGGAGCTTCCCCCGCCCGCGCGGGGAGGAGGCGCTGCGCAACTTCGCCGCTTCGACGTCAACGGCAACGACCGCCTCGACGACCCGGAGTTCTTCGCCGCCATCGACGCCTGGATCGCCGGGACGCTCGACGATGCCACCTTCTTTTTGGCCATCGATCTTTGGGTGTCCCAACGCCCCCTCTCCTCCGTGGGCGGGCAGCAGATCTCGCCTTCAGGCTTCTTGCAAGTACGCGTCGGTCCCTCCGGAGTGCGTTTCGTCCCTTCGAATCTTTCTGGGCACGGAACCCTTCCGGCCGTACGGGTTCGGGTCTATGACCTGCAAGGTCGACTTGTCTTTGCGCAAGATACCCCCGGGACCCCGCTGCAGTGGGATTTTCTTGGGACCGATGGACGGAGGGTGGCCAACGGCGTCTACCTCTACGAGGTGAGCCTCCAAGGCCGCGACGGTCGCGCTCCGCTTCGGGAGGTCGGCTGGCTCCTCGTCTTGCGCTGAGTCCTTTAGGGTGCACGGAGCGCCCAAGCCCGCTACCGCTAGGGGGTCTTTGGTGCAAGCGTCGATACCGGCATGAGCAAGAGCGGGGGTGGGGTTGAGGTTTCGCTTACCGCCGCAGCCAGCCCAGCTCGTACATCCCGTAGAGCAGCGCACTGGCTACGACGAGCAACACGAACACCGTGGGCAGCCCGATGCGCAGCCACCTCCGAAACCCGATGGGGTGGCCGGAGCGCTCGCTCAAGCTGAGCACATACACGTTGGCCGAGGCCCCGATGGGCGTAGCACAGCCCCCGATCGCCACCCCCGCCGCCAGCCCCCACCACAGCGGGAAGACGTCTACCCCCATCCCTTGAAGGTTCAGCAGGATGGGCACCAGCGCGATCGTAAACGGGATGTTGTCCACGATCGCCGAGAGGATCGCCGAGCCCCATAAAATCACCAACAACGCCAGGACGGGATACTCCAGCACGACGTCCCCAATCCACCCCGCGATCGCCCCCAAGATCCCCGCCGCCTCCAGGCCCCCGATGATCACGAAGAGCCCCGCGAAGAAGAGCAGGACGTCCCACTTCGTGCGGTTTAGGACCTCCACCAGGTTGGGCCGCACCCACAAAAGCGCCGCGGCGGCCCCCGCCACCGCCACCTCCGAGGGCAAAAGGTGCAGCTTCCCGTGCAGCACGAAGAGGAGGAGCACCGCCCCGAAGACGATCAGCATCTTGACCAGCGTCCTGGGGTCCCGCAGCGCCTCCCGCTCGTCGAGGGCCATCAGCTCCTTCAGGTCCTCGGAGGTCTGCACCTGGTAGGCGATGTCGTTGCGAAAGATCCAGCGGAACACGGCGTTGGTGACGAACCCCAAGATCACCGCGACCGTCCCCAAGTAGACCACGAAATCCACGAAGGAGAGCGCCGCCGCCGAGCCGATGATGATGTTGGGCGGGTCCCCCACCAGGGTGGCCATCCCCCCCACCCCCGACATGATCGCCTCCCCGATGAGAAGCGGGATCGGGTTCACCTTCAAGAGGGAGGCGATCGAGACGGTGATGCTGCTCACGAAGATGATCGTGGTGACGTTGTCCAGAAGCGCCGAGGCGATGAAGGTAAACCACCCCAGCGCCAGCATCATCGGCCAGTAGCGCCCCCGGGTCAGCTTCGTGAGCTTGATCGCGATGTACTCGAAGATCCCCGTCTCCTCGAGGATCCCCACGATGACCATCATCCCGAAGAGCAGCCAAATGGTGTTCCAGTCGATCGCCCCCAGGACGGTGTTCTCCAGCGAGTCGTGGGGGGACTCGGGGAGGGTTTTGTAAAACCCCAGGAGCTTCCCGGCGAGGACCATTGCCGTGGCCCCCGCCAGGCTGATGATCGTTCGGTGGATCTTGTCCAAAAACAAGAAGACGTAGGTGACGGCGAGGATGGCCAGCGAGACCGTCACGGGGTTGAGGATCGTCTCAAGCTCGAGCGCCACGGCCCCTAGTCGATGTCCAGCTCGCGGCCCTCGCGGTCGTACGCCTTAAAGGAGAGGGCCAGGCTCTGAAGCTCCTTGACCAGCACGCGGAACGACTCGGGCAGCCCCGGCCGCGGGTACTCCTCCCCCTTGAGGATCGCCTTGTAGAGCCGCACCCGTCCCTGGGGGTCGTCGCTCTTTAAGGTGATCATCTCCTGGAGGGTGTAGGCCGCCCCGTACGCCTGGAGGGCCCAGACCTCCATCTCCCCCAAGCGTTGGCCGCCCATGCGGGCTTTGCCGCCCAGCGGCTGCTGGGTGATGAGCGAGTACGGCCCCGTCGAGCGGGCGTGGATCTTCTCCTCCGCGATGTGCTCCAGCTTCAGGATGTACATGTACCCCACGGCCACGGGGTGCTCAAAGGGCTCGCCCGTGCGCCCGTCCCTTAGAATGACCTTCCCGTCGTAGAGCCCCTCGGGGTTCTCGACGCCGTCGCCGTCGGCCAGGCCCCGCTCCTCCCGCAGCTTGTGCAGCTCGTCGAAGATGTCCTCCTCGCGCGCCCCGTCGAACACGGGCGAGGCCACGAACTCGCCCTTGAGGTGCGCCAGCCACCCCAGGTGCATCTCGAAGATCTGGCCCAGGTTCATCCGCGAGGGCACGCCCAGAGGGTTGAGGATCATGTCCACAGGGGTGCCGTCGGGGAGGAAGGGCATGTCTTCCTCGGGCAGGATCTTGGCGATCACGCCCTTGTTCCCGTGTCGGCCCGCGAGCTTGTCGCCGACGGCGATCTTGCGCCGCTGGGCCACGTAGACCTTCACGAGCTCGTTTACGCCCGGCTCCAGCTCGTCCCCCTTGTCCCGGGAGAAGCGCTTGACGCGAATGACTTTACAGCCCTCGCCGCAGGGGGGCATCGCCTTGGAGGTGTTCTTCACGGGCCGGGTCTTCTCCCCGAAGATGGAGCGGAAAATTCTCTCTTCGGGCGTGGGCTCGCTCTCCCCGCGCGGGGTGATCTTGCCCACGAGGATGTCCCCGGTGCGGACCTCCGTGCCGATGCGGATAACGCCCTTATCGTCGAGGTTGCGCAGCTCCTCCTTGCTCGTGTCGGGGATGTCGCTCGTGATCTCCTCGGGACCCAACTTGGTCTCCTCGGCGCGGACCTCGAACTCTTGAATGTGAATCGAGTCGAGGACGTCGTCCTTGACCAAGCGCTCGGAGATGACAATGGCGTCCTCGTAGTTGTAGCCCTCGAAGGGCAGAATCGCCACGAGGATGTTGGCCCCCAGGGCCAGCTCGCCCTGATCCGTGCTCTCGGCGTCGGCGAGCACGTCGCCCTTCTTCACCTTTTGCCCCTTGGAGACGAGGGGCCGCTGGTGGAGCAGCGTGTCCTGGTTGGAGTTCTCGAAGGTGCGCAGCTTGTAGACCCGCTCCTTACGGCTCTTGTCGCCTTTGACCTTGATCTGGGTGGCGTCGACGTAGGTGACCACCCCGTCCTCCTCGGCTAAGACCAGGCGCCCGGAGTCGCGGGCCGCGGCCCGCTCGATCCCCGTCCCCACGTAAGGGGCCTGGGGCTTCACCAGGGGCACGGCCTGGCGCTGCATGTTCGCGCCCATCAGCGCCCGGTTGGCGTCGTCGTGCTCCAAGAACGGGATCAGGGCGGCGGAGACGCCCACCAGAGCCGCGGGCGACACCTCGATGAAGTGGACCTGCTCGCGGCGCACCTTGCGGATCTCCTCCTTGCCCGTGCGCACCTCGACCACCTCGTCGAGGATGCGCCCCTTCTCGTCCACGGGCGTGGTCGCCGGGGCGATGAAGTACTGCTCCTCCTCGTCGGCCATCAGCCACCGGACCTCGTCGGTGACCACCCCGTCCTTGACGACGCGATAGGGCGTCTCCAGGAACCCGAAGTCGTTGATACGGGCGTAGGTGGCCATCGAGGTGATGAGCCCGATGTTCTGCCCCTCGGGGGTCTCGATGGGGCAGATCCGCCCGTAGTGGCTGGGATGCACATCCCGCACCTCGAGCTTGGCCCGGCGCTTGTTCGCCCCGGCCATGGCGCTCAGGCGCCGCTTGTGGGTGAGTTCCGTAAGCGGGTTTACCTGTTCCAGATATTGGGAGAGCCGCCCCGTGTAGAAGAGCCGGCTGATCTCCCCCTGGACCACGCGCGACAAGAGCAGGTTCCGCAGCGGCTCGTCCTCGTCAAGGGAGTACTTCCCCAGCCGATCCGCGGTGATGCGGGCCATGCGCTTTAAGCCCCGGCGCAGCGCGTCCGCGGCGATCTCGCCCGGGGTCTTGACGCGCTTCGTCCCCAAGTGGTCCTTGTCGTCCAGGAGTCTCGGGTCCTCGGGGGCCTTCAGGAGCCGCTCCACGATGAGCGCGACCTCGTCGGGATGGAGCACCGTGTCCTTCTCGTCGCGGTCCAGCCCCAGCTTCTTGTTGACCAAAAAGCGCCCCACCCGGGAGAGGTTGTACGTCTCGGGCCGGGTGTAGAGCTTCTCGAAGAACTCTTGCATCGTCTTGAG
>JALUUA010000243.1 GCA_027021605.1 Candidatus Bipolaricaulota bacterium
GGGTCCCCGCGAGGTGGGAGACATTTTGCAAAGGGGCGGGACGATGCTGGGCACCGCCCGCGCCGAGGAGTTCAAGACCCCCGCGGGGCAGAAGCGGGCCCTCGCCGCCTTGGAGAAGTATCAAATCGAGGGCTTGGTGGTCATCGGGGGGGACGGGTCCCTCCACGGCGCCCAAGCCCTTCACGAGCAGGGAATGAAGACCCTGGGGGTCCCGGCCACCATCGACAACGACATCCCCGGCACGGAGATCGCCATCGGGGTGGACACGGCCCTCAACACGGTCGTCGAGGCGATCAACAAGCTGCGCGACACCGCCGCCTCCCACGAGCGCACGTTCGTGATCGAGACGATGGGGCGGGACTGTGGGTACTTGGCCCTGATGGCCGGGCTGGCCGGGGGGGCCGAGGCCATTCTCATCCCGGAGGCCCCCTTCGATCTTAAGGAGGTCGCCCGCCGGGTGCTGCGCTCCCACCGCGCGGGCAAGAAGCACTCCTTCATCGTGGTGTCCGAGGGGATTCGGCAGCACTTGGAGCTCCGACCGTTCCAGTCCGTCGGGGAGTACGTGGGGGCTTATCTGGCGGACGAGACGGGCCTGGAGGTGCGCGTGACGGTTCTGGGCCACGTCCAGCGGGGCGGGGCCCCCACCGCGTTCGACCGTCTCCTGGCCACCCGCTTCGGGGTGGCCGCCGCCCGGGCCCTCCGGGAGGGAAAGAGCGGACAGATGCTGGCGCTCAAGCGGGGGGAGATCGTAAGCCTCCCCCTGAAAGAAGCCCTGCAGGGCCGCCGGGAGCTAGACCTTGAGCTTCTGGAACTGGCCTACTTGCTGTCGGGCTAACGGGCTGTACTGTGCTGTACTGTACGACAAGAGCAATCCACCAAGGAGGGGGAACGATGGCGACGCGGGTAGCGATCAACGGCTTTGGGCGGATCGGACGCCAAGTGCTGAAGGCCATCCTCGAACGACACCCGAGCGCCCTCGAGGTCGTGGCGATCAACGACCTGGCGGACGTGCAGACGAACGCGCATCTATTCAAGTACGACTCGAACTACGGACGCTATCCCGGGACGGTGGAGGTCCGGGGAGACAAGCTCGTGGTCGACGGGCACGAGATCCGGGTGCTCTCCCGGGCGGTCGAGCCCCAGGAGCTTCCCTGGGGGGAGCTGGGCGTGGAGATCGTCATCGAGGCCACGGGGGTCTTCCGCGACGAGCGGGCGCGGGGGCACCTGGAGGCGGGGGCCCGGAGGGTGATTCTGACGGCCCCGGGCAAGGGCGGCGAGGACCACACGATCGTGATGGGGGTCAACCACTCTTCTTATGATCCCGAACGGCACCGCGTGCTCTCGAACGCCTCGTGTACGACAAACTGTTTAGCCCCCGTAGCCTACGTGCTCCACCGGGAGTTCGGGGTCGAGCAGGGGCTGATGACCACCACCCACGCCTACACGAACGACCAGCGCATCCTCGATTTGGCCCACAAAGACTTACGAAGGGCGCGGGCGGCGGCTCTTAGCATCATCCCCACGACCACGGGGGCCGCCAAGGCCGTGGGACTCGTCCTTCCGGAGCTACAGGGCAAGCTCACGGGGATG
>JALUUA010000244.1 GCA_027021605.1 Candidatus Bipolaricaulota bacterium
GGTCGACGAGGTCCTCTACCCCCCCGACTACCGGCGGATGCTGCTCGAGGGCTACCGCCGGGGGATCGTGGCGCGCGCCCTGGAGGGGGGCTCGTTGACCCCCTTTTACGCGCTGGGGTACGTGTGTGCCTTCTTCGACGCCGGGCTCTACTGCCCCTACACCGTCTCGCTCGCCACCGCGATCCCGCTGGAGAAGTACAGCTCCCCCGCGCTCCGGGAGCGCTACCTTCCCCGGATGCTCCGGCGGGACGAGGGGGTCTGGCAGGGGGCCACCTGGATGACGGAGGCCAAGGGGGGCTCCGATCTGGGCTTCGGGGTGGAGACGGTCGCCGTCCCCCTGGAGGGGGAGCGTTGGGCCTTGGAGGGCGACAAGTACTTCGCGAGCAACGCGGGGGCGGAGCTGGCCGTGGTGGCCGCCCGGCCCGAGGGGGCGCCCCCCGGCGTGCGGGGCCTGGCGCTCTTTTTGGTGCCCAAGCGGCGCGAGGACGGCTCGCTCAACTACTTCCTCCGGCGCCTCAAGGACAAGATCGCCACCCGCTCCGTCCCCACCGGGGAGGTCGAGCTGCGCGGGAGCGAGGGCTTCCTGCTGGGGGAACCGGAGCAGGGGGTCTACCTCATCTTGGAGGTGCTCAACGTCTCCCGGGTGGCCAACGCCGTGGGGAGCGTGGGGCTGATGCAGCGCTGCCTCGCCGAGGCCTTGGAGTTCGCGGAAAAGCGCGTAGCATTTGGGAAGCCCATCTTAGAGCACCCCCTGCTGAAGAGGCAGTTCCACGAGCGGACGGAGGCGCTGCGGCGGGCGTTCGCCCTCGCCTGGGGGGCCGTCCGGCTCCTCGACGAGGTCTGGCGCCAGGCCCCGCGCTCCTCGGAGCGCTACCCCCTCTTTCGGCTGATGGCGCACCTGGCCAAGTACGGGACCGCCGAGGAAGCGATTCAGACCGCCAAGTGGGCCATGGAGGTCCACGGGGGCGCGGGGGCGCTGCACGAGTACCCCGCCGAGCGCTGGCTGCGCGAGGCGATGATCCTCAGCATCTGGGAGGGGACGCCCCACCGGCAGATCCTGGACGGCCTCGAGGCCATGGAGCGCAAGCGGGCGCACGAGTTGCTGTTCCGGCACTTGGCCCCTCATGCGGACCCCCGGCAGCAGAAGTCCCTGGAGGCCGAGATCGAGGCCCTGCTCCGCAAGGACCCGGAGGAGAGGGAGGCCGAGGCCGAAGGGGTCTTCCGGCGCTTGGTCCGCTTCGCCGCCGAGGCCCTCGCGCGAAGGCTCGCGGGGGCCGAGGCCCCCTTGTCCCGCTAGGGAGCAGCGCAGCGGAGCATGCCGTAGGGGGCGTGGACAATGGGCAGGGATAAGGGCATGGGTACGGGTACGGGATCGGGATCGGGAAGGGCGGCGGGAACCGCGCGGGCCCTGGTGACCGGGGCGACCGGCTTGGTGGGGGTGCACCTGGTGGAGAGGCTGCGGGAGGAGGGCTGGCGCGTGCGGGCGCTGGTCCGACCCACGAGCCGCACGGCGCTGCTGCGGGGGTGGGGGGTGGATCTCGCCGTGGGGGATCTGGGGGATCGGGCCGCGCTGCGGGAGGCGTGCGAGGGGGCCGATGTGGTGTTTCACTGCGCCGCCCGCCCGCCCCTGGGGGGGACCCGCGAGGAGTTCTTCCGCGACAACGTCCGGGGGACGATCAACGCGCTCGATGCCGCGCTGGAGGCGGGCGTCGAGCGCTTCGTCCACGTGAGCACCGTCGACGTCTACGGCTACGGGGATCACGACGGGGCGGACGAGCGGACCCCCTTCCGGCCCGACGGGCTGTACTCCGAGTCGAAGATCGAGGCGGAGCGCGCTGTGGCCCGCTACTACGAGGAGAAGGGCCTCCCCTGCGTGATCCTGCGGCCCTGTCTAATCTACGGCCCCCACGACCGGCACCTGCTTCCCGCCGTGATGGGGCTGCTCTCCCGCGGGCGGACCCCGCTCGTCTCCGGCGGTCGGGTCCTTCTGGACGTCGTGTACGCCGGGGACGTGGCCGAGGCCCTGTGGCGGGCGGCCCGGAGCCGCGCGGCCGTAGGCCAGGCGTACAACATCACGGACGGGGCGCGCCGCACCCTGCGCGAGGTCGTCGAGACCTTCGCGCGGGCGCTGGGTCGGGAGCCCCGCTTCCTCCGGGTGCCCTACGGCCCGGCCTACGCGCTGGCCCGCCTGGTGAGCGCCCTCGGGCCCCGGCTCGGCGCGTCGGTCCCCCCCTACCTGCGCTGGGAGGTGGTCAAGGCGATGGGGCACCACCGCCACTTCTCGATCGCCAAGGCCCAAGAGGAGCTGGGCTACGAGCCGCGGACGCCCCTCGAAGAGGGGCTGCAAAAGACCCTCCGCTGGCACCGGCTTAGGGAGCAGGGGAGGCCCGAGGCGGAGGAGGCCGAAACCGTCCCCCTCTGACGGGATTCCATGCGCAGGCACCGGAGGAGCCCGCGATCGCGATGACGCTCTCCATGCTCTTGGCGTTCGCCCTGCTGTTGGCGGCGCTCATTGTTTTCGCCTTGGACCTCTTCCCCATCGACTTTGTGGCCTTCGCGCTCATGGCCGCGGTGCTCCTGTTGGGGCCCTGGCTCCACGTCTCCCCGGAGGAGGCGATCTCGGGGTTCAGCAACCCCGCCACCATAACGGTCTTGGCCATGTTCATCTTGAGCGGGGGCATTTATCGCACGGGGGCGATCCACCTGCTGGCGCGGCGGGCGATTCGCCTGGCGGGCGACAGCGAGCTGCGCCAGCTCCTCGTGGTGATGTTCCTGGTCGGCCCCATCTCCGCCTTCTTGAACAACACGGCGGCGGTGGCGATCCTGATCCCGTTCGTGATGGCGCTGGCCCGGGAGAAGCAGCGCGCCCCCTCCAAGCTGCTAATCCCCCTCTCGTACACCTCGCAGCTGGCGGGGGTGGTCACGCTCATCGGCACGTCCACGAACATCCTGGCCAGCACCCTCTCGGCGCGCGAGGGGGCAGGCGCCTTCGGGATGTTCGAGTTCACCCCCATCGGGCTCCTCATCTTCGCCACCGGGGTTCTGTATCTCCTCCTGGTGGGGCGCCGACTCCTCCCCGAGCGCCGCGCCGAGGAGATCACGGAGAAATATCACGTGAAGGAGTACCTCACGGAGGTCGTGGTGCTCCCGGACTCCCCCCTGGTGGGCAAGACGCTTTTGGAGAGCAAGCTGAGCGAGCAGTTCGACATCCAGGTGCTCGAGATCCTACGGGACGGGCAGCGGCTGGGGCCGCCGCTGGCGGACAAGGTCCTGTTGCCGGGGGACGTCCTGTTCATCCGGGCGAGCCGCGACCAGCTCCTCAAGATCAAGGACGCCGAGGGCTTGGCCCTGGAGCCCGAGGTGCGCCACGGCGAGCCGGGCGAGGAGATGGCCCTCCTCGAGGTCGTCATCGGCCCCAACTCCGAGCTGATCGGCGGGACGCTCGAGACGACGGACTTCCGCAATCGGTATGGGTGCACCGTGATCGCGATGTGGAAGCACGGGGTCCTGATCCGTGAACGCTTGGGGAAGGTCCGCCTCGACTTCGGGGACACCCTCCTGCTGCAGGGGGAGCGAAGCGCCTTGGAGAGGGTCAAGCGCGACCCCGGGTTCATCGTCACGGAGGAGGTCGAGCTGGAGGCGTTCCGCACGGAGAAGATCCCCGTGGCGCTGGGGATCATCGCCGGGGTGGTCGTCTTCGCCGCCCTGGGCGTGCCCATCCTGGTGACGGCGCTGGTGGGTTGTGTCGCCATGGTGCTTACGGGGTGCCTGAAGGTGCACGAGCTGCACGAGTCGATCCGCTGGGACGTGATCTTCCTGCTCGCGGGCGTCATCCCCCTGGGGCTGGCGCTGGAGAACACGGGCGCGGCGGCGTGGCTCGCCGGCTGGGCCCTCGAGGCCTCGCAGTACGTCCCCCCCCTGGCGGTGCTGGGGCTCTTCTACGTGACCACCATGGTCCTCACGGAGCTGATCTCGAACAACGCCGCGGTGGTGGTGATGGTCCCCGTGGGGGTGACGGCGGCCCGCCTCTTGGGGTTGGACCCCCAGGCGTTCGTGCTGGCGATCATGTTCGCGGCCTCGACGAGCTTCTCCACGCCCGTGGGCTATCAGACGAACACCATGGTCTACGGCCCCGGCGGCTACAAGTTCTTGGATTTCGTCCGCGTGGGCGGGCCCTTGAACCTCCTGTTGGCCGCCCTCACCCCGCTGTACATCGCCTGGATCTGGGGGCTGTGACGGGGTAAGCTAGGGGCGTAACGAAAGGGGTGTCCCGCATGCCGCGCAAGAGGGCTGCCGAGCCGACCCCGCCCCCGGACGAGCGGGCCCGAGAGCCGGACGAAGCCCGGGAGCGGGCGGTCAACGAGCTCGTCAGCGATTTGGGGAAGATCACCTTCACCGAGGGAGTGCTCACGGCCCTGGTGCATCAGGCCGTCTCCCAAGTGGAGGGCTTGGGCGAGGTCAAGGGGAAGCTCTCGGAGATCGTGGGGATCTTCGGCGGGCGCCAGAAGGGCATCCAGGTGGAGCTCCGGCCCGAGGGCGTCCACGTGAGCTTGAGCATTACCGTCCGCTACGGGAAGCCCATCCACGAGGTGGCGCGCACGATCCAGGAGCGCGTCAAGGAGGAAGTGGAGAGGATGACGGGGCTCCCCATCTCCGGCGTGGACATCTACGTCCAGGACATCCAACCGCCGGAGCCGCCCCCCGGCCCCGGCTCCCCCGCACCGGAGGGGGAGCTTTAGGCTAGGCTTTAGCGGGCTGGAGCGTCCGCCCGCCGTCAACGTAATCCCGGCGACTTGACAGCGGGGCGCTGGGGGGAGTATAAAGCGAGCACGGGCTTGGCCTGCAGCCTCGAACCGCGTCCTCGGAACATCTCACCCTGCCCGGGCCAAGCCCGCTCTCTTTTGCTATACCGGGAGCGGCGATCGAAATTCAACCGAAACGGGGTCGAAACGGGTGGGGCCCTTCGCGCTCGCGGAGCAGCCCACAGGACGGCTCATGGGACGGGGACCCGTAGGGCGAGCTCCCATACCCCTCCCCTGCTCCCCCTACTTCTCCGACTGCGGGGTGCCGGGGCGCTCTGCCGGGGTGGCCAGGCGGATGCGCAGCACGAGCAGCCCCCCCGCCGCGGTGATCTCCTGCTCCCGTCCCTTGGCGGCGCTTAAAAACGCCAAGGCTTGGCGCATTTCCCTCTGGGCCCCCGCCAGGGAGCGCTCCTCGCGGGCGTTCTTGGCGTGCTCGCCGGCCCTTTCCAGATACCAAAGCACGTTCTCCAGGTTGAGTTGAACGGACTCGTTTGCGTCCCCCTGGAGTTCGGGTTCGGCGCGAAGCCGCTCCACGTAGGGGATGATCCCCACGCCGTCGCCGGGATCGGGCGCGGCGGTTGCGTCGTAGTCCGGCCCGCCCCGCCCCTGGAGGAGGTTGAGGACCACCTGGGCGTGGACGTGGACCTCGGAGGGGGCGGAGCGCACCTGGGCCAACACCGCCTGCTGGATCGCCAAGTTCAGCTGGCGGATCGCCTTCTCGAGCAGATCCGCCGCGGGGGATTGCGATTGCGCGCGGGTATCCACCCCCACCAGGGGGGGCAACCACGCCAACGCCCCGCACAGCAGCAGAACACCGCCTACTCGGTACGCCCTCATCGTCCGTGCTCCTTCCTTTCCATCGCGGTTGGGACTGGTGCCTGCGATTCACGGGGCCACGTCCCATAAAAGTCCTACCCGATATCCCCGTAGAAAGACAATCGAAGCGAGATCGAAATCTAGATCGAAAGCCGGTAGCCGTGGCCGCGGACGTTCTCGATGAGCTCCGCGGGGACGCCTTGGCGTTCGAGCTTCTTGCGCAGCAGGTAGACGTAATGGGTGACGTCCTTGCGGGTGAAGCCGTGGCCGTTGGGCCACAGGTGCTCGCGGATCTCCGCGTCGGAGAAGACGCGGCCCGGGCGGGAGGCGAGCAGCACCAGGAGGGAGTACTCCTTGGGGGAGAGGTCGACGCGCGTCCCGTCGCGACGAAAGACGCGCCTCTGGGCCTCGTCGATGCCCAGGTCGCCCACCCACCGCACGGGGGCACCCGCCGCATCCGGCCCCCCTTCGTCGGGGGCGGCCCCGGGGGGCTTCGCCCCCTCTCGGTCCCGGCTTTGGCCTTGGGGGCGCGGTCCCGCTCCCTCCGCTGGGGCTCCCTTGGGGTGCCGGGCCCGGAGGAGGAGGGCTGCCGCCGTGAACAGGGCCGTCCCGAGCAGCGCGAGGAGGGCCCATCCCAGGAGGGTGGCGACCTCCACGAGGGCCCGCCAGATCGCCGGGACGAGCGAGGCGCCCAGGCGCAGGTAGCCCTGGGGCTGGGGCGGGCCCCCGCTCCCGAGCCCGCCCGGGCCCGGGAGGGGCACCACGATGTCCACCAGGGGCTCCCCGCTGGGGAGGGCGGTGCGGCGCACCTCCCGCATCCGCGGGGGCTGCGCCAGGGGCGGCAACGGGAGCGCGGCCGCCGCGGGGCTGCGCCGCTCGGCGATCACCCGGCCCCGTTCGACCCACTGGGCGTAGTGGATGGAGCCGAAGGAGACCGTCTGGAGGATCTTGTCCACGGTTTGCGGGGGGACGGGGTTGAAGGCGAGGGACTCCACAACGGTCTGGGCGGCGATCTCCAGATCGCCGACGTAGTCCTCGACCGCGCGGACCCAGCTCTGGCGGGCGGAGATCCCCACCAGGAGGAGGAGGGCCAGAGCCGCTGCCCCCAGGGTGCGCCAGTAGAGGCGATTGCGCCCGATCGTCCGTGAGAACCGCTCCGCGAGCACGTCCGCTCGACCCCTGACTCCTCAATTCTCCAGCAATCTATAAGGCTTTCGCACTATACCGGCGAAGGGGGGGTCTTGACAAGCGCGAGGGATTGGCCTATAAAGAGGGGAAGGCCAGGAAGAACCTCCGACAAGGGCAAACCCGTCGAAAGGCGGGGACGCAAAGCCACGGGCCTACGGGCGGGCGAAAGCCTAGGGCGGCTGGGCTGCCGAAGAGGGTGTTGAATGCGAACGGAACGACGGATCGAGGGCCACCTCCTTGTAGGCAGGACGCGCTTGGCCGGCGCGAGCGCCGGTCGCGACAACGGCGCGCTCATCCCCCGGGTCCCAGAGTTTTCCCGTGGTTCCCACCTCCTGTTTACCGACCACGGGTTTTTGCTCAGGACGCGGGGGAGAGGCCGGCCAAGCGCTCCTCCTTCCTGCTCCGGCTGGGGTGAGAGGGGGTAGGGGGAAGCGCCGTAGGCCACACCCCGGGTACGGAAAGACGGGCGAATCAGTGGCTCGGGAACCTGCTGGGGAGTGTGGCCTACGGCTTTTTCTAATTCCGCTCTCGTTTGCGTCACGCTGCGGGACCCTCCCACGTCCCTGCACGCGAACCGCCGTCCCGAGGGGATTCTAACATACTCGGACGCGGGGAGTCAACC
>JALUUA010000245.1 GCA_027021605.1 Candidatus Bipolaricaulota bacterium
GGTCCCCGAGACGGCGACCTCCTCGCCCGGGTTGATCGTGACCGTGGGGCGGGCAAACGGCGCCCCATTCAAGAAGAAGGCGACCTCCACGTCGCGCGCCGGGCCGAGCCCCGCGTTCTCGACCGTGACCGTCACCTCCACTAAGTCCCCCACGTGCGGGAGCGCCGGGGTGAACGACAGGCTGGTGGGGAAGAGCTCCGGCCCCTCCACGAAGAGGGAGGCGACCAGCTCGTTGTTCGCCTCGTCCTGCTCGGGGATCTTTCCGGCGGGCTGCTCGGGGCTGGTGGGGTCGACCGCCACCTTCACGAGGTAGCGGCCGGGGGAGAGCCCCAGCTCCGGGATGGCGAGGTTGACGGCGAGGTCTTGGGAGGCGCCGCGCGGCAGGCCCCCCACCAGCGCCTCCCGGGCGAACTCCACAAACTCCCCGGGGCAGGCGGTCCGCCCCCCGGGCAGGGGGCAGTACGAGAAGGCCACCTCGAACGGCGCGGCGTCCGCGTCCCCCGTGTTCTCCACGCGGGCGCTTACCAAGACCGTCTCGTTTTGGGTTACGGGCGAAGGGGGCTTGAAGAGGAGCCGGGTGGGGCGAAGGTCCGGCTGGCCCAGCTTGGAGGGCTCCACCCGCAGCGAGGCGATCAGCTCGTTGTTCGTCTCGTCCAGCTCGGGGATCTGGTCGTTGGAGTCCACCAGGACGCGGATCTCGTAGACCCCGGGCTCCGGGACGAGCGCCCGGTCGGAGGTGTCCAGCACGCCCTGGACCTCCACCTCCTGCTCCTCGGGGGCCAGGCCGTCCAGCTCCACCAGGGCGAAGCTCGTCCAGCTGACGGCGCTCCCCGCCCCTTCGGGCTCGACGCGCGGCCGCAGGAAGAACTCGATCCGGAAGGCGGAGGCGGCCCGCGTCCCCGTGTTCTCCAGCTTGGCCGTGACGTTGACCAAAAGCCCCTGTTGGACGGGGGAGGCCGGCTCCAGGATGAGCGTCGTCGGGTGCAGTTCCGGCCGATCCCCTCCCCCCTCGCTCCCGGTTCCCCACAAAACGCCCAACCCCGCCCACACCACCAAAAGAAGAACCGAAGTCCCCGCAAACGCCCACGTCCACCGGCGGCTCATCTCAGACCTCCTTGTGGGGCTTGTGGGGTCGCCGACCCCGGGCCAGTTGGCCGTTCCGTTCCCCTTCTCCGCCCGGGGCCCTCCCCCCTTCCCCTTGTGCCGTTTTTCACGCGACCTCCTCCACCGTCTGCTCCATCCCAACGAACGGAACCCGAAAGAACGGCCTCTGGGGGTGATCCTAGCACACCCCCTGCGGCCTTGACAAGACCGAAGACGTGCTGCACATCACGCCCGCGGGCCCCGCCCCTCGTCGGGGGCTCAGCCGCCCTCTTTTATTCTATTGGGACCCCGCTTCCAGGGGGGCGCAGTACGGGGGGATCTGCTCGGGCGGGATCTCCCCGGCCTCGGCGCGGGCCGCGAGATCCGCGCAGACGTCGAGCACCTTCTGGAGCTGGCGCCCGCCGACCCGCAGGAGCAGGGCCGTCCGGTCCGCGGCGGCCAGCACGCCCGGGGCCTGTTGGCCCAGCCGCAGGAAGGCCAAGAGCGTGTGCCGCTGGAGGAGGAGCTGGAGCTGGTCGCGCTCCAGGGCGAGGAGCAGCACGCGCTCCGCCTCCTGTTGGAGCAGCTCCGGCAGGGCTTCCGGGTTCTCCCGGGCCTCCTCCAGGAGGTCCCGGGGCGGGCCCTGGAGCTGCGGGGCCTCCAGGATGGCCCCGACGAAGCGATCCAGCAGCTCCCGCGACTCGAACTGAATCAGCCCGATCACCAGCGAGAGCGAGCTGTTGGGGTTGGCGTAGGTGGCCACCACCGAGACGCCGCCCTCCGGCTCCGGGTCCAGGCGATCGACGGTCTTGATCACCCAGCCGTCGTCCTCCAGCGTCTCGATCAGCTCCTCCTGGGTGAGCAGGAGCTGCTCCAGCTGCGCGCGCGGATCCGGCTGCGCCAGGACCCCGCCCGCCAGGAGGGGCAGCGCAAGCAACAGTATCGTCCCCACGGCTCTGTATGTGCGCCTCATCGTTCTCTCCTTTCCCCGCCCTCGCCCGGCCATTATAGGCGGCGGGCCCGCGGGCGGGCAATTCTCGGCCGGCGCTTCGCGTTTGCCCGTTCTGCCCATTATACACCCGGGCGGGTGAAACGTTTCACGGGTCCGTGGGTATAAACCCACAGCCACGGACGACGCACGAGCCCTCTTTTGACACCCTTTTCCGCCATGGGGTATGATGCGAACGATGCTGAAGCGCAGAGCGAAAAACGGGATCGAGAGGCAAACGACATCCGTGGTAAGGGGCGCGATCGCAGTGCAACCCGCTAAAGAGCTCAACAAGCGGCGAAGGGTCCGCTCGGCCCTCCGAACGGGGGGGCTGGCGGTCCTCCTCCTCGCCGGCGCGTGGATGGGGATGGGGCCGGGGTCCGACCCCGGCTGGGGCCAGACGGGCGGTCCGGGCATCCCGAACCTCATCGTCCAGAGCGTTCAGTTCTCCCCCAGCTTCTTCATCGAGGATCCCCGACAGACGCAGCTCGTCCAGATCGACGCGGTGATCGCCAACGACGGCACCGCGGACATCACCTCGGGCGGCTTTACCGTGGCCATGTCCTACCGCCGCGAGACCGAGACGAGCTTTACCCCCATACCCACCTGCACCGGGACGGCCTACGCCTTCACGGAGGAGTCCCCGATGCGGGTGCGGGAGCAGAAGGTGGCCACCTGCTTCCTGTCCGTGGCTACCTTTCAGACGGGCCGCTACGTGATCCGGGTGGAGATCTCGCCCGCGGGGATCTCGCAGTCCAGCGTCGAGGACGACGTCAAGGAGGCCCTGCTCCTCATCGGGCTGGCCGAGCCGGAGTTCCACCCCATCTCCCTGGTGTTCAGTCCGCCCTCGCCCGTGGTGCTGGGGACGCGCGTCACCGTGCGGGTCCAGATCGAGAACACCGGCCGGCCCGACAATCCGCCCATGGACGTGGTCTTCGAGTACTGCCCCCTCCCGACGGGCGCGACCTTCTGCGCGGAGGAGGACTTTACCAGCGTGGGGTTCGCCGCCGGGATCAAGAGCCTCTCCTCGGCGGAGACCCGCCCCTTAAGCGAGGGGCGCGTGCTCGAGGTGTCCGACGTGATCAACACCGCGGTCCTCGCCTCGGGGCGGTACCTCTTCCGGGTGCGGGTCGAGCCCCAGACGGGGACGGAACTCGACGAGACGAACAACGCGATTTTAGCGTTCTTGCGCATTGCGGGGGAGTTTGAGGGTCCCGTCGGGCCCAACGCCGCCATCTGCCAGCTGGGCGGCGACGTGATCACCCTGGGCCGCGGGGTGGGAACCTCCGCGGAGGGGGCCAACGTGGCCATCATCTACGTGGGCGTGACGGACGACTCCGGGCGGACGACCCTGCACGCCTTCCGCAAGAGCGATATCGACGAGGCGGAGCCCGGCTCCACCTGCCCCGAGATCCAGGGCTCGCCGCTTACCCTCCCGGACGAGATCACCTCCTTCGCCCTCGACCAGCGGGTGAAGCTCCTCTACATCGGGCTGGCCAACGGCCAGCTCTACGTCGTCAACATCGACACCCCGGAGACGCTCCTGGCCCGGACCCTCTCGATCTCGGGCCGGGCCCTTACGGCGCTCGCCCCGCGGCTGGCCGGAAGCGGCGTCGGCCAGGTGTTTGTGGGCACCGCGGACGGGAACCTCTTCCGCGCCGAGGTGCGCAAGGACGCGGATCGGACCATCGTCCGCACCACCTCGAGGCTGTGCGTGCGGGGCAACGCCGCGGTCACCTCGGCGATGATCTTCAAGGGGAACCTCTACTTCGGGACCGACGACGGCCGGGTCTACCGGATGTCGGAGCGGGTCTGCGACGAGAGCGAGACCGTCTTCTTCGAGGGGACCGGCTCCGTCCGGGCGCTCGGGGCCGGGGTCATCCAGCTCACCACCACGACCACGGACCGGGTGCTGATCGGGCTGGACAACGGGCGGTTCCACATCCTCAACCTCGCGGGCCGGGACGTCTCGGGCTCCCCGATCGCGCTGGGGGAGCCCATTACCGCGCTGGCCGTCGACCGCGGCCGCCAGACGGCCTACGTGGGCACCCTGAGCGGGAAGGTGCACACCGTAGACCTCAACGAGCGCTTCGTCCGCTGCTCGCTGGAGGACACCCTTCAGGGGGCCGTCCAGGTCCTGGCCGTCGACGACGGGGGCGACGCGGGCGAGCTGCCCAACCGGGGAACGGTCCTCATCGGCTCCGAGGACGCCCACTTCTACGTGATGGACTGGAACACCTGCGCCCTGGAAGACGAGCCGCAAAGGGCGCAGGGGCCGATCCGGGCGGACTTCGTGCTCGACCCGAAGATCGGGATCTTCGGCGTCGAGGGCGTGACCGTCTTCTTCGGCGGCGGCTCCGGGCTCTACCGGGTGGAGATCCCGTAAATATCCCGTAACCCGTAAATGGAAAGCCCGCGAAGCCCGCAAACGAGGAAAGGGCAAGGGAGAAGAAGGGGGAAAGGGGGAGGAGAGTGAGGTGCGCGGCATGAGGCGAAGGATCGCGTGGGTCCTGCCGGTCCTGCTGGTGTCGGCGGGGTTGGCCCTTTTGGGAGGCGGGGACGGGGGGGAGGCGCAGAACCTCCCCGACCTCCAGATCACCTCGCCGTTCTCGGTGGAGCCGGGGGAGATCGAGCAGGGCGGGGTCGTCTCGATCCGGGCGGTGGTCACCAACAACGAGACGGGGGCGGTGCCCGCCAGCTTCGACGTCAAGTTCCAGGTGCTACGGGAGGACACGGGGGAGCTGCGGGACCTCACCGCGGAGGAGATCTCCTGCGTGAACGCCCCCAAGGAGGGCGACCCCTCCCGGTGCGTGGTGCCGCCGCTCGCGCCCGTGGGCGAGCCGGGCGACTCCTTCGAGGTGCGCGCCCGACTGGATACCTCCACGCTCAGCCCCGCCTCCTACGTCCTCAAGGCCGTCGCCGACCCGGAGAACGTCATCCAGGAGCGCCGGGAGAACAACAACGAGGGCGAGGGCTTCCTGATCGTGCAACCCCGCAAGCCCAACCTCTCGATCCTGGCGGAGTTCCGCCTCACCCCCGAACGGCCGCGGCAGGGGGACCTCCTAAGCGTCGAGTTCGTGGTGGAGAACGACCGCCAGGCGGGCGTGGCCGCTCCCATCCCGATCAGCATCGGGATCCGCAGCCGGGCCGACGTCGAGCTGGGCCGCACCGACTTTACGGAACTTGTGCCGCCCGCGATCCGCTGTCCGGGCCTAAGCGTCGTCACCAACGCGCAGGGGCTGCCGCGCTGCGCCCTCGGCGACGGGCTTCCCGGGAACACCCGCCGCACCGTTGTGGTGGAGATCGCCACCGCCTTCATCGAGCCCGGGGAGTACCAGATGCGCATCTTCGTGGACCCCGAGAACGACATCGACACCGAGGCCGACGAGGAGGACAACGTCCTCACCTTCGACTTCGCGCTGCTGGCCCCGCCGCGCAATTTGACGCTGGCCGAGGGGCGGATCGCCCCCACCCGCCCCGTCCTGGGGCAGGAGGTGGCCGTCACCTTCGTCCTGCGGAACGACGGCCTCACCGCTGTGGAGGGCGTCGACCTCGCCTTCGTGCTCGTGGAGCGGGCCACGGGGCTCGAGCGGAGCGCGCGGGAGCTTCCCGGGTTCACCTGCGGCCCCGTGGGGAGCGTCCAACCGGGGGAGGACCTTTGCGGGGGGCTGCGCCTCGAAGCCGGGGGGGAGCTGTCCCTCTTCGCCCGCTTCTCCACCGAGACCCTGAGCTTGGGCGCCCATGAGCTGCGCGTTGTGGTCGACCCGGAGAACCGCATCCGTGAGGAGGCGGGCGGCGGGGAGGAGGACAACGTGCTCCTCCTTGCTTTTACGGTCGTGGAGGTGCCCCCGCCCGCGGAGGCGGGTCCGGAGCTGCACCCCGTGGCCGTGCGGATCACGCCCAGCTCGCCCATTGCCCCCGGGGAGAGGGCGCTGATCCTGGCCACGATCGAGAACAGCGGCACCCAGGACGCCGGGGCCTTCCGGGTGGAGTTCGCCCTCCGCCGCGAGGACCCCGAGGACGGAACCGAGTTCGCGACCTTCCGCGCGGCGACGCTCCCCCGGCTCCGCCTGGGTCACGCCGTGGACGTCCAGGCGCTCCTGGACACCCGCGATCGGGAAGAGGGAACCTATGCCCTGCGGGTGCGGGTGATCCCCCTCGAGGATCAAGAGCTGGACCCGAACAACAACGACCTCATCGTCTTCTTCACGATCCAGGCACCGCCGGAGGACTGACCTCCGCAACGCCGCTACGGGAGCAGGAGCAGCCGCTCGACGAGCCGATCCAGCCCCACGGCGCGGGAGCCCTTCACGAGGATCACGTTCCGGGGGGAGTCGAGTCGCGCCTCCAGGAGGGCGACCGCCTCCTCCTCATCGAGGGCTCTCTCGACGCGCCCCCTCCAGGAGGGGCGCTCCATCAGCGCGCGGGCCGTCTCCGCCGCCCGCTCCCCCACCGTGAACACGAGGTCGATGCCCAGCGCATCGAGGAACGCGGCCAGATCGCGGTGGAGCCTTGAGGAGTGCGCCCCCAGCTCGCGCATGTCTCCAAATACAAACACTTTCTGATGGCCGGGGACCTTTAGGTGCGCCAGGGTCCGCAGCGCCTCCCGGACGGACGTCGGGCTGGCGTTGTAGCTGTCATCGAGAATGAACCCGAAACGCGCCGAGCGCTTGAGCTCCAAGCGGTGGGGCACGGGCCGGAAGCGCTCAAGCGCCCTCTGAATGGACTCGATGGGGACCCCCAGCTCCAGAGCCACGGCGACCGCGCCCAGCACGTTGTAGACGTTCGGGCGCCCCAGCAGGGGGGTCCGCACCCCGAACGCCGCGGTGGGCGTCACGATCTCGAACCGAAGGCCCTCCAACGAAGTGTCGTCGATGCGGGTGGCCCGGATCGGAGCGTCCGGGCCCGCGATCCCGAAGCCCACCACCCGACAGGAAAGCCCCTCGGCCCACCCCCGCAGGAAGGGCGCGTCGAAGTTGAGGACTGCCAAGGCACTTTGGGGCAAGGACTCGACCAGGGCCCACTTCGCCCGCGCCAGCTCCTCTTGATCGCGAAAGAAGCCGAGATGGGCGTCCCCGATCGCGGTAATGAGCCCGATCGAGGGCTCCAAGATCTTCGCGAGGAGGGCGATCTCCCCCGGATTCTGGAGGGCCAGCTCGAAGACCCCCACTTCCGTCCCGGGCTCGGGGGGCATCCCCAACAGCGCCAAGGGGAGCCCGATCTCCGAGTTGTAGTTCCCCGGAGAGCGATAGGCTTTATACTGTTCGCCCAAGATCGTGAAGAGCAGCTCTTTCGTGGTCGTCTTCCCCGAGCTGCCGGTAATCCCGATCAGCAGAATCGAAAAGCGCTT
>JALUUA010000246.1 GCA_027021605.1 Candidatus Bipolaricaulota bacterium
AAGCGCCTCATGCTGCGGGTGGGCGAGCGCGTCGCCCGAGAGATCCGGGCGCAGGGGATCGTCACGGGCGAGTCCGTCGGCCAGGTCTCCTCGCAGACGATGCAGAACCTCTACGTGATCTCCGAGGCGGTCTCGCTCCCCATCTATCGGCCCTTGGCGGGCTTCACCAAGGAGGAGATCGTCGCGGAGGCCCGCCGCATTGGGACCTACGACCTCTCGGCCTCGGTGGCCGAGTACTGCGCCTTGGTCCCGCGGCGCCCCGCGACCAAAGCCTCCCTGAGGGCCGTCCGGGAGGAGGAGGCCAAGCTCGACCTCTCCCTTCTGGATGAAGCCCTGGAGAAGCGGGAGGTCTTCGACCTGCGGGCCGTGGACCCGGCGACGCTCTCGGCCCCCGACATCGAGATCGAGGAGATCCCCGAGGGGGCCGTGGTGATCGATCTGAGATCGCCGGGGGCCTATCGGGCCTGGCACTACCCCGGGGCGGTTCACCTCGACTTCTTCCAGGCCCTGGAGGAGTACAAGCGCTTCCCCAAGGACAGGACGTACGTTTTGTACTGCGAGCTGGGGCTAAAGAGCGCGCACCTGGCGGAACTCATGCGCAAGGAGGGCTTTCGGGCGTACAACTTCCGCGGGGGGCTCAAGAAGCTCCTGGAGTACGCCCTGGAACGAGAAGCCCTCCCGCCCGAACTCGTCCCCCCGGAGTACCTCTTCGGGCGCGGGGCCGAGTGAGAGCAGCGAGAAGAGCGGGGCAGAAAGGGGAAGAAGAAGGAGCCCCCGGTCCGTGGGTGGGCCGGGGGCTCAGCCCGTTTCCGTAGGTTTGAAGTTTAAGGTGTAAGGCTAGCGCTTGTTGATCCAGAGGTGGTGTTCGCCGCGGTTTACGCCGATCAGATCCAGATCGCCGTCGCCGTCGGCGTCGAAGAAGGCGATCGCGTTGGCCCCGCCGTCGCCCGTCAGGGGGGTGGCGATGAAGCGGCCCTGCCCGTCGCTGTTGATGAGCAGGAGGTTGCGCCGCAGGGTGGGGTCGTCCGGGTCGCGGCCCAGCGCCAGGTCGAGGTCGCCGTCGCCGTCGAAGTCCCCCGCGTCGACGCTCTTGCAGGCTGCGGCCTCAAAGGGGAGCTTGAGCGTGGTCTCGTCGGAGAAGAACCCGAAGCCGTTGTTGGTAAAGAGCATCGCCCGCGTGGGGGTGTTGCAGAGGATCAAGTCCAGATCCAGATCGCCGTCGACGTCGATCAGCCGGGTCTGCCAGCTGTTGAGCCGCTGCTCGTTCCCCAGGCGGAAGGTGGTCTGGTCGTCGAAGCTCCCGGTGCCGTCGTTGAGGAAGAGGTGGGGGACGCCCTCGCGCGTTACCCCGACCCCCACGACGATGTCGAGGTCGCCGTCGCCGTCGATGTCCCCCATGTCGGCGCTGGTGCTCCGGAGCGACCCCGCGGGGGGGGGCAGGGAGGCGGACTGGTCGACGAAGACCCCGCGACCGTCGTTGATCCACAGCTTGTCGGGCCAGTTCAGGTTGTTGGCCACGAAGAAGTCGAGGGCTCCGTCGCCGTTTACGTCCCCGGCGACGATGCCGTAGCTGGGGTCGTCCTGCTCGGTGGCGGGGACCCCCGGCATGCGCGCGGCGGTCTCGTCCTTGAAGAAGCCGCGCCCGTCGTTGATGAAGATCTGGTTCCGCTTTCCGCTGACCTGATCGGTCGCCCCGATGCGGCGGGCCAAGGCGATGATGAGATCCAGGTCCCCGTCGTTGTCGAGATCGGCAAACTGCGCCCCGCGGGTGAAGGCGTTGGCTTCCTTGGGGGGCAGCCGCCGGACGCTGTCGTCCTCGAAGAAGCCCCGTCCGTCATTGATGAGGAGCACGTCCCGCGAGGGGCCGATATCCGTGCCCATGAAGACGTCCAGGTCACCGTCGCCGTCGACGTCGCCGATCGCCAAGGCCAGCCCCGGCAGAAGCTGGGCGGGGAGCCGGATGCCCGCCTCGTCCACGTAGCCGCTCTCCAAGCCCCGCTGGCCCAGGGCGCTCCCGCCCGCCGATCCCAACAGGGCCCACCCCAGCGTCAGGGTGCCCACCAGGGCCCACAACACGGGCCGCACGCTCGAGAAGAGGGGACTCCGCATGAGGAGATACCTCCTTTGCGTTTTGTAGTTGTGTTCGCACTTGCGAGTCTGCCTGCAAAGCACCAACGAGCCTAGCGGAAACCGCGGTGAAAAGTCCATGACCGGACGGTGGAAATTCGGTCCACGCAGCGGGGGCACTGTAACGGCGAGCACTTGACAAGCCCGTTCCCTTCGGTGTTACAATGCCCTCCAAGAAAAGCCTAAGGGGAAGACTTCCATTACGCCGTTATGGGCCTCGTAAGCGATAGGCCACACTCGCAAAAGGGGGCAAGGAGATGACCCTAGACGAAGCGCTCCGCTTCTGGGAGACCTTTTGGGTGGAGAAGGGAGAAGGCGGGGGCGAGGACGAGGAGGGGGGCTGGCCTGTCCTCCTGGACGTCGAGACGATCCCCGGCTGGGTGATCGCGCTGCGCCCCGGCCGCAGGCCCCACGTGGAGATCTGGTGGCAAGAGGACTTCATCCGCGAGATGGAGATCTATCAGGAGATGCTCTGCGAGCAATCGGCAGAGCGCATCAACTGATCGTGCCGGCCGCGGGCCCCGAGGGGCAGCCGCAGGAGGGAGAGGGGGCGTAGGCCATGGCCTCCCACCGCAGCCGCCGGGGGCGCAAAGCCTCGCGGGATAAGCACCCTAAGCCTTACAAGATCGTCCCCTCCCTGCTTTCCGCGGATTTTACGCGGCTGGGGGAGCAGCTCGCGCAGGTGGAGCGGGCCGGGGCGGATCGGGTCCAAGTCGACGTGATGGACGGGCACTTCGTCCCGCCCATCACGATGGGGCCGCTCATCGTGGAGGCCGTCCGGCGGTGCACCCGGCTCCCCGTGGAAGCCCACCTCATGGTCGAGCACCCCGAGCGCCAGATCGAGGCGTTCCTCGAGGCCGGGACGGAGCTGGTGATCGTCCACTGGGAGGCCGCGGTCCACCTTCACCGCATCGTGGATTCGATCCAGAGCCGGGGAGCCCGCGCGGGGGTGGCGCTCAACCCCGCCACCCCCGCCGCGGCCCTCGAGGAGATCCTCCCTCGACTCGACCTGGTGCTCGTGATGACCGTGGACCCGGGATATGCGGGACAGGCGTTCCTCGAGGGGACCCTCCCCAAGGTGAAAAGGGTGCGCGAGATGATCGAGCGCCTCAACCCCGATTGCGAGCTGGAGGTGGACGGGGGCATCGACGCGGAGACGGCCCCCCGGGCGGCCCGGGCGGGCGCGGACGTCTTCGTCGCGGCCTCCGCGATCTTCCAGCACCCCCAGGGGATCGAGGCGGGCCTCCGCACCCTTCGCCAAAGCCTCCCCCAGGCGCTATAGTTAAGGGCGCCGACTCATCCCACGGCAGAGGAAAGAGAGCGAGAGCAAGAGAAGAGAAGGGAAGAGGGGAAGGGAGCAAGATGGCAGAGCTTTGGCCGGAGATCTCGGAGGAACAAGCCGAGGGACGGGAGGAGCTTCGTGCGGTCTACGAGGACATCCGGGCGACGCTGCGCGTTCGATTCGTGCCGTGGCCGTTCCGGGTTCTTGCGGTCTACGAGTTCTTCCCGCACCTGTGGCGGGAGCTGGCGCCCACGATCACCAACCAACTCGAGGAGGCGGCCGATCGGGTGAGGGAGCGGGCGGTCACCCCGCTGCTGGAAGCGGCCCGGGGCAGCGATCACCGCGCGCACTTAAAGGGCGCGGGCCTTTCGGAGGACGAGATCGCCCAAATCCTCGATCAACTCCAGGTCCATCACTACCTGGACCCCAAGCTGCTCTTGTTGTTTGTGGCCCTTGAGGAGGCGCTGTCGGGTCGCCCCGTAGGGGTTGCGAGCGTCGCGGTCTGGCCCACGGGCCGGGGCGCGCCGCCGTTTATGCCCCGCCCGGAGCGCGTCGATCCCGACGCGGCCTCCGGGGACGCGGCCGCGGTCCTCCGGGAGGTTCGGGAGGAGCTGGGGCTCCCCACCGTGAGCGACGAGTATCGCACGCTCGCCCGGTGGCCCGAGTACCTGCGCTATGCCTGGGCGGAGATCCGGAAGCTGCGCGAGACGGGCCCGTATGAGGAGGCCGTGCGGGGCGCGGACGCCCAGGCGATCGAGGCCGTGCGGGAGCTGCGCCGGCGGATGGACCTGCGCCCGGAGGACCTGGAGCGCTTGGGCGTTGGGGAGCCTGAACGTCGGGAGGTCTACGAGCGCGTGGCGGCAATCCGGGGGGCGCTCCCCCCGTTGGCGGTGCAGACGGCGTATCTCGTCTTGGCGCTGGGGGGCCCGGAGGAGGCCCGGCTTACGGGCGATGCCCTCCTGCGCCGCTGGTCCTCGCCGCAGCTGGGGTAGGCGCAGGCAGATGATCCTAGGAATCCCCAAGGAGACCCCGTGGCTTAAGGGCTCCCGGGAGAGGCGGGTGGGGCTCTCCCCCGCCGGGGCGGCGGAGCTGGTGGACCGCGGGGCCACGGTGGTGGTCCAGCGGGGGGCCGGGGCGGACACCGGGTTCCCCGACGAGGCGTACGAGCGGGCCGGGGCCCGGATCGTGGCCACCTCCGAGGAGGTCTACCGCCGCTCGCGGGTGATCTGCAAGGTGGGGCGTCCCTCGGAGGCGGAGGGGGCCTACTTGGAGCCCGGGCAGGTTCTGCTGGGGTTCCTGCACTTGGCCACGGCCCCGAGGGCGTTCTTAAAGCGCCTGATCGAGTCGGAAGTGACGGCGATCGGCTACGAGATCATCCAGGAGCCCTCGGGTCGGCTGCCCGTGTTGGGGATCACCAGCGAGATCGCGGGCAAGATGGTCCCCCAGCTGGCGGGTAGGCTCCTGGAGCGGGGACGGGGGGTGTTGCTGGGCGGGGTCCCCGGCGTCCCGCCCGCGGACGCGGTCATCCTGGGCGGCGGGACCCTGGGCTTCTACGCGGCGCAATCGCTCCTGGGCGTGGGCGCCAGCGTCTGCGTCATCGAGAAGGACCTGCGAAGGGTGAGCGAACTCGATCGGCTCCTGGGAGGCCGGGCGGTGATCGCCACCTCGACGCGCTACAACCTCGAGACCTTCATCCCCGAGGCCGACGTGCTCATCGGGGCCGTCCTTCAGCCGGGGGAGCGGACCCCGCGGCTCGTCACCCGGCGGATGCTCCGGTCCATGGGGGAAGGGGCCGTCTTCCTCGACTTCTCCATCGACCAGGGAGGGTGTGCCGAGACCTCCCGCCCCACGCCCACCGAGGAGGACGTCTACGTGGAGGAAGGGGTGCTGCACTTCTGTATGCCCAACGTATCGAGCCTGGTGGCCCGCACCGCGACGGACGCGCTCACCAACGCGGCGCTCCCCTACATCGAGGCCCTCCTGGCAGCGGGCGGCGACCTGGCCCAAGCTGTCTCCCAAAGGCCGGAGCTGGCCCGCGGCGTCTACACCCACCGCGGGGCCGCGGTCCACCCCAGCCTCGCGGGGGCGGAGCTGCCCTACCGCGACCTCCGCGAGCTCCTGTCCGGGGGGGAAGGGACCGGATGCGGATGACCGACAGCGGGTGGATCGCCGACTACCGCAAGAAGCGCGTCTCGGCCGAGGAGGCCGTCTCGCTCGTCGAGAGCGGGCAACGGCTCTACGTGAGCGGGAACGCGGCCACCCCCTTCGTGCTGCTGGAGGCCCTGGCGGCGCGGGCCGAGGAGCTTCGGGACGTCGAGGTGCTCCACGTGCTCCTCCTGGGGGAGGGGCCGCAGAACCCGATCTCCCGGCCGGGGATGGAGAAGCACTTCCGCCACAACTCGCTCTTCGTGGGGCCGGCGGATCGCGAGGCGGTCAACCGCGGCGAGGCCGACTACATCCCCGTCTTCCTCTCCGAGATCCCGGAGCTGCTGCGCACGCAGCTCGTCCCCGACGTGGCGCTCATCCACACCTCGCCCCCCGACGAGCACGGCTTCCTGAGCTTAGGGGTGGAGTGCATCAGCACCAAGGCCGCGGTGGAGGCCGCCCGCTGCGTGATCGCCCAGGTCAACGAGCGAATGCCCCGGACCCTGGGGGACGCGTTCGTGCACGTCTCCTCCGTCGATCGGGTCGTCGAGGTGGACGAGCCGCTCCCCACGCTCGCGACGGGCGAGCCCGACGAGGTCTCCCAGAAGATCGCCGCCCACATCGCGGAGCTCATCGAGGACGGGGCGACGCTGCAGCTGGGGATCGGGGCGATCCCCGACGCCGTGCTCCGGCTGCTTCGCCACCATCGGGACTTGGGGATCCACACGGAGATGGTCTCCGACGGGGTGAGGGAGCTCATGGAGCAGGGGGTGATCACCGGCCGCCGCAAGACCCTCCACAAGGGCAAGGTCGTCACCACCTTCATCCTCGGCTCCGAAGCGCTCTACGCCTACGTGGCGGACAACCCCGCCTTCGAGGTCCACCCCGTCGACCACACGAACGACCCGTTCGTGATCGCCCAGAACGACCGGATGGTCGCGATCAACTCCGCCATTGAAGTCGACCTCTCGGGGCAGGTCTGCGCCGATTCCATCGGGTATCGGATCTACAGCGGCATCGGGGGGCAGGTCGACTTCGTGCGGGGCGCGGCCCGCTCCCGGGGCGGGAAGCCCATCATCGCGCTCCCCTCCACGGCCCGGGGCGGGACCGTCTCGCGCATCGTCCCCCACCTCCAGGAGGGGGCGGGCGTGGTGACCACCCGCGGCGACGTCCACTACGTCGTCACGGAATACGGCGTCGCCTACCTGCACGGGAAGAACCTCCGCGAGCGCGCGGAGGCGCTGATTCGGATCGCCCATCCGAAGTTCCGCGAGGAGCTGGAGCGCTCCGAGTACGCGCGGCGGTTCCGCGTGCGGGTGGCCCCACGCTAGGCGCTCACGGCGCAGCGCCCTCCGCGCGGGGGACAAAAAACGAGGGGATAAAAACGAAAAAGGGCCCAGGCAGCGACCTACTCTCCCGTGCCGTCTCCAGCACAGTACCATCGGCCCTGGAGGGCTTAACTGCCGGGTTCGGAATGGGACCGGGTGTTTCCCCTCCGGCATCGGGCCACCTGAGCCCTCTCACGCACAGAATCCCGAATCGAGATCGAGATGAAGACGAAAGAAGGGGAAGACAAGTGGATAGCGGACGAGCGATCCCGCTCTTTGCGAGGCCGCGTAAGCGGCCCCGTCACGCTCCTTAGAAAGGAGGTGATCCAGCCGCACCTTCCGGTACGGCTACCTTGTTACGACTTCACCCCCCTCACGGACGGACTCGTCGGCCCGCTGACGCGGGACTTCAGAGCCCGCCCGCTCGGCTGGTGTGACGGGCGGTGTGTACAAGGCCCAAGTACGCATTCACCGCGGTATGGCTGACCCGCGATTACTAGCGATTCCGGCTTCACGGGGTCGAGTTGCAGACCCCGA
>JALUUA010000247.1 GCA_027021605.1 Candidatus Bipolaricaulota bacterium
GCTCCACGAGCTTCAGCAGCCGGGCCTCCGGCCCCTCGCGGTAGTAGAAGGCGTCGGAGGTAAAAAGCACCCGCTCGTACGGGAGGTAGACGCCCACGGAGTCGTCGCTGTGGACGCCCGCCAGCGGGAACATCCTCACCAGGACCCCGTCGAGGTCGAGGGTCATCTCCCCCTCGAAGCTGAGCGATGGGGGGACGAGCTTAAGGCCCTCGAAGTCTTGGGGTTGGAGGGTGGGCACGCGGGCGAACATCGTCTCTTTCAGCCATCGGTGCACGCGCCGGGGGGACCAATCGTCCTCGAGGTTGCGCACGAAGCGCTCCCAGCAGCGCCGCCCCGCGATCACCGGCGCCCCGAAGGCTTGGTTCCCAAACACGTGGTCGAAGTGGCGGTGGGTGTTGATGACGTACAGAACGGGCCGCTCGCGGATCTCCTGCATCGCCTCGTAGACCCGCCGCCCGTGGGCCGGGGAGACGCCGCCGTCGACGGCGACCCAGCCCTCGGAGGTGAGGACCATCCCCACTGCAGGCTCCAGCCGCTGCCAGTCGTGCCGATAGACCCAAACCCGATCCGAGAGCTGCTGTACACGAGCGTTCCGGCGGCTCATCCGGCTTGCTTGTCCTCCTAAAGTCTGAAGTGGGATTTACAGCCAGGTCAGAGGAAAGATACCGCAAGAGCAAAAGGGCTTCAAAGTTCGGGAGCCCGGCGTTTGGGGAACTACGTCCCCAACCCCAGGTGAATGCGCAGGGCCTTGTCCACCTGCTCCAGGAGATGAGCAGGCAGCGCTCCCAGAGGCGCACCCCGGACCCGTTGCTTGTCTACCGTGCGGATCTGGGAGCAGTTGACGATGCTTCGCTTGCGCAGGCCGCATGCGCGGGCCTCCTGCGCAGAGATCTCTACGCAAACGGGAATCGCTGCCTTCTTTGGGCTGTAAGCCGTAATGGGAACTACCGTAAGTTGCGGACTGAACTCGTTTGCCCGGTCGTTTGAGACGACCACGCAAGGTCGGGTCTTGCGGATTTCCGTGCCCACCGTGGGATCGAGGACAACGGCCACGATGTCCCCTCGGCGGGGAAAGGGCGTGCGCACCGGCATCTTGGTGGATTAAGGACCTTCGTTTCGTTTCGGCTTCACTCGAGGTCCCATCCCTCACGATCTACGGCAGAGAACTCTCTGAGCAAGCGTGCGTTCTCCTCTGCTAGGGCTTGATAGCCCTCGATGAGCCGACGATCCAGCTCCTCCCGCTCCAGCTCTTCCAAACCGCGGCAAAGCAGCCTGCGAGCCAGCTCCGGGATCGTCATCTGCAGCTGCTCCGCTCTTCGGCTTAGCTCCTCAAAGAGCTCCGGAGGCAGCTGGAGATTGAGGCGCGCCCTTGCGGAAGCTTGCCGCCGTACCCCTTTGGACATGGGAGCCCCTCCTTCCCGCTGAAAGCCGAACCATCTTATCCGGAGCCACCTGAGGTGACAATCTCCAACACAAAAGGTGTGATAAGAATCTGTGCTACAACCTGGCACGTTTGGGCAGTCAGCGAAGTCTAATCGTACCGGCAGACCCGCCCCGGCGGCACCAAGTGGATGGTAAAGCCCACGTCGAGCTTCTTGAGCTCCTCCTCCACCCGGGGGAGCTCCCGCCGGTAGCGCGAGGAGATGTGGATTACGAAGAGTTCGCGCTTGACGCCCGCCTTTTGCGCCACCTCGAGGGCTTCTTCCAGGGTGGAGTGCGTCGGGTTCTCCCGGTCCTCCGGGTTGAGGAACGTCGCCTCGTGACACAGAACCTCGGTGCCCTCCACCAGTTCGGGGTCGATGGGGGCGGAGTCGCCCCCGTAGGAGAAGAGCTTCTGCGGGTAGGTCGTGGTGATCGCCTCCCGGCCCCTCTCCCGCACGATCCGGGCGATCTCCTCCTGCGGGAGATCCCGATATTCCTCCTTCAGCCTGCGGCGGACCTCCACGATGTTGTACCCCAAGGAGAGCTCGCTGCGGGTGTGCCGGGTGCGAAACGCCTCGATGTAGCGCGGGTTCTGGCCCTGGAACAGATCCACCCGGTCCCCCGGCTCGAGCGGGATCCAGGCGAGGTCGTAGCTCAGCTTCGAGTTCGTGCGCGCAATGTACGCGATCAGCTCCAAGATCCGCCAGTTGTCCTTGGGGTAGTAGATCGTGAGGGGCTTCTCGGTGTCGCCCATCCCGCTGTTGCGGATGTTGATGAGCCCGATGAGCCCCGAGATGTGGTCCGCGTGGCCGTGGGACAAAAACACGTGCTGGATCGCAAAGCACTTGTTGCCCAAGATGCTGCTGATCCCCTCGCCCGCGTCGAAGGCGAGGCGGTCGGGGGCGTAGTAGAGCCACGTGGAGTACAGACCCTTGGAGTAGATGATGAGCCTCATGGGGTCCGATTGTATCCCGCGGCCGTTTCGGGTTCAATGGAAGGGAGCACGATGCGACCCGGAGGGGGTTCGGCGATGCGGGTTCTGGGGATCGACGAGGCGGGGCGGGGGCCCGTGATCGGGCCCCTGGTCGTCGCGGGCGTCCTGCTGCAGGAGGAACACCAACAACAGCTGGTCGCGCTCGGGGTGCGCGACTCCAAGGCCCTCCCCCGGGGGAGGCGGGCCGCGCTCTTCCCGCACATCGAGCGGATCGCCCAAGCCGTCGAGGCGCTCTCCCTCCCGGCCCACGCCCTCGACGGAAACCTCACGCAGCTGGAGCTTGAGGCCACGGCTCGGCTCATCAAGCGGCTGAAGCCCGATCGCGTCGTGATCGACGCGCCCGTCGGACCGCGCGCCCTCCCCGCCTACCGGGAGGCGCTCCGGCGGCTCCTCCCCTTCGCGTGCGAGCTTACTGTGGAAAACAAGGCGGACGCCCGCTACCCCGTGGTGGCCGCCGCCTCCATCGTCGCCAAGGTGCGGCGGGACCGGGAGATCCTCCGGCTGCACCGGAAGTACGGGGACTTCGGCTGGGGCTACCCCTCCGAGCCCAAGGTGCAGCGCTTCCTGCGGGAGTGGTATGCGAAAAACGGCTCCTTCCCCGATTGCGTGCGGGCACGGTGGGCTACGGCCCGGCGGATCGCCCAGGGCGCGATTCGACAAATCGAACGATCCCTTGTAGACTGACATCGGGCGCATAGGGCGCTCGAGGGTCTTAAGGGCGAAGAGGGCAAAAGGGGGGTGATCGCCGTGGAGCTGCGCGAGGAGGGGATCGGGGCCGAGGAGGCGCTGCTGGAGGCCCTTTCCGAGCTGGGACCGCAGCCCAACGGGTCCTGCGAGAGGCTCGATCGGGTCCTCCAAGAGGTGGGCCCGCACGCCGTGGCCCACTTCCTGGCGCTTACCGCGGACCGCGCGGCCGCGGAGCGGCTGCGGGCGTATTTGGCGAAGCACTGGCCCGCCACCTACGAGCTCGTGGAGCGGCTCATCCGGGCCGCCCGCCGCTCGGAGAACGAGGACGTCCGGAGCGACTTCGGGGACTCGTGAGTTGGGTTCTACCGAGCCCGCGGGGGGACGCCGTTGACACCCCCGGCGCTTCGGGCTATAATGCGTTTAGCAGTCAAAACGGAAGACTGCTACCCAGGGGTTGCTCGGGGAATGAGTTCGGAAACCCTGCGCACGCAAAGCATCCATAAGGAGGTATCCATGAGGAACACAGCACGGGTCTTGGCCGTTCTTCTCTTCGTGGTGGGAGGTGTGGCGACGTCCGCTTGGGGGCAGTTCTACGTGTGCGACTACGTCGCGCCGGAGAACCGGCTGACGGTGCTTACGCTCAGCGGGGACTATCGCTACTTTGAGGACCGCTACCTCAACGACGCGGAGAACCTCAACGTGGGGCGGCTCGCGCTGGAGGGGCTCGCCTGGGTGGAGCGGCCCGGCTGGAGCTACAACCTGGACGCTTCGGTACAGGCCGTCTTCCAAGACGGGGAGATCGCGCTGGGCGCCGGGGTGGAAGGCGACGGCAGCGCCCGCAAGTACCTCACCGAGAAGGTGTTCGCCTTCGGGGGCATCGACACCTTCGGGCTGGGGCTCCTTCCCGACACCGGGCTTACGCTCAACGTGCTGGGGGGCCTGGGGATCGGACGGTTCGTCAACGTGACCCCCTTGGCCCAGGCGCTTCAGGCCGCCGAGGCCCTGGTGGAGCTGGGCACCCTCGCGGAGGTCCCCTCGGAGGACGTCCTGCAGAGGGTGGCCGAGGCGATCGGCAGGGAGCGCGAGCTGGGGCCGGCCGGCGTCCTGGAGGAGATCGAGGCCGCCCTGGGGGTGCAGCTCGACGTGGCCGCGGTGCTCGCCCTCCAGGACGTGCTGCGCTCGGAGGCGACCCGCTTCTGCGGCTGGGACGCCACCGTCGCCGTGGGCTATGAGCTCGTGGATCCCACCGGCGCGAACAACGCGGTGCTGCGGCTGCGGGCCAACTACGCCACGGCCCTGGACGCCGCCAGCCAGCTCCTGGCGCGGGCCCGCTGGCAGGCCGCGCTTCCCTACACGGGCGCGTACCTCCTCCGCGCCACGGTGAGCTACGACCGGACCCTATCGCCCACGGCCGACCTCACGGCCACCTACGCCTACTCGCGCCTCAACCTCCCCGAGCTGGAGGCCGAGCAGACCCACGCCCTCAACGTGGGGGTGAGCCTGGCGCTGCAGGCGAACCTGAGCGTGCTCCTCCAGGCCCAGGCCGGGTGGGGCACGGGCTTCGAGGAGCCGGAGTGGGGCTTTAGCGTCGGGTTCGAGTACGACCTCTTCTAGTCTGCTAAGGGGTTGAGCGAATCCATCCGGACGCGAAGGGTACGCGATGGTCCCGATCCGCGACTCGATCGCCTACCACGGCCCGGCCCTGGTCACCAAGGCCCTGATCGGGATCAACGTGGTGGTGTTCTTCTGGCAGATGTCCTTGGGCCCGCTCGGCTTCGAGCGGGCCCTCTTCGCCTACGGGCTCATCCCCGCGGCCTTCTTCGGGGACCCCGTGGGGGAGGCGTATCGCCTGGTGACGAGCATGTTCCTCCACGGCTCCTGGGCACACATCCTGGGGAACATGTGGTTCCTGTGGGTCTTTGGGCCCTCCGTGGAGGGGCGGCTGGGGTCGGGCCGCTTCTTGGGCTTCTACCTGGTGAGCGGGCTGGTAGCGGCTCTGGCCCAGGCGTTCGTCGACCCCGGGAGCCGGATTCCCATGGTGGGGGCCTCCGGCGCGATCTCCGGGGTGTTGGGCGGCTACTTCGTGTTGTTCCCCACGGCCTGGGTGCTCACGGCGGTGTGGCTGGTGCTCCCCTTCTTCTTCTGGCTCCCGGCCGCGACCTACTTGGGGTACTGGGCCCTCCTGCAGGCCCTCTACGGCTTCCTGGGGCTCCCGGGCGTGGCCTGGTGGGCGCACTTGGGCGGGTTCGTCGCCGGGGCCGCGCTGGCCAAGGGGTTCCTGCCCCGAAGGCGCTACCGGGCCGAGCCCTACTGGTGGGGCTGGCAGGTCTATCGGCCTTATTGAGCTGAACTGAACCGAGCGAAACGCAACGCAACGGATCGGAACGGATGCACGAAGGGGAAGGTGGTGCGATGGACATCTTCTTTCAGCTGTTCTGGCTCTTCTTCATG
The DNA here is from genome assembly GCA_027021605.1 of Candidatus Bipolaricaulota bacterium. Lineage (GTDB taxonomy): Bacteria > Bipolaricaulota > Bipolaricaulia > RBG-16-55-9 > RBG-16-55-9 > JALUUA01. The sequence continues at coordinate 5,555 of JALUUA010000247.1, forward strand.
CTCTCGGCGCTCACGCCCTATTTGCAGCGACAGTCCCTCTTCGCCGCCCGGGCGCGCAAGATCGCGCAACTGGAGCGCTCCCGCCGCTCGCGGGTCATCACCTTGATCCACCGCCAGGAGGCGATGAGCTTTTTGGGGATCCCGTTTACGCGCTACATCGACATCGACGACTCCGAGCAGGTGCTGCGGGCGATCCGGCTTACGGACAAGAACGTGCCCATCGATCTGATCTTGCACACCCCGGGGGGATTGGTGCTGGCCGCGGAGCAGATCGCGGAGGCTCTACTGCGACATCCGGCCAAGGTGACGGTGTTCGTGCCCCACTACGCCATGTCGGGAGGGACGCTCATCGCGCTGGCCGCTGACGAGATCGTCATGGACGAGAACGCCGTCCTAGGGCCCGTGGACCCGCAGCTGGGGCAGTACCCCGCGGCCTCGGTTTTGAAGGTCTTAGAGCGCAAAGATCCCAAGGACGTGGACGACGAGACGCTCATCCTGGCCGACGTGGCCGAAAAGGCGATCCAGCAGGTGCAGCGGACGGTGGAGAAGCTCTTGCGCAAACACATGGACGAATCGCAGGCCCGCAAGACCGCGGAGGTGCTCTCCCAGGGGACGTGGACGCACGACTATCCCATCGACGTGGAGGAGGCGCGCAACCTGGGGCTCAAGGTCTCCACGGAGATGCCCCCGGAGGTGTACGAGCTGATGGAGCTGTACCCCCAGCCGCGGGGCGGGCGGCCCAGCGTGCAGTACGTGCCGATGCCGTACCACCGCCGCGCGCCGGGGGAGGAGCCCGCCGCCGCCCCCGCGGGACGGCGGGGACAAGGGCTCTTTTAGTGGAAAGCTCCTGCTCAATCGGGTAAGCTTACGTCCAATCCCGTCTCCCCTTAGCCGAGACGTAACGCAAAGAGGTGATCTCCGCTGAGCCGCCGAGTCCTGATCTGCAGCGCGTGGCCGTACGCCTCCGGGGTGCCCCACCTGGGGAACCTGATCGGCTCGCTCCTCTCGGGCGATGCCTTCCTGCGTTATTACCGCCTGCAGGGCGACGAGGCCCTCCACGTGAGCGGCTCCGACATGCACGGCACCAACATCGAGTACGAGGCCCTCCAGCAGGGCATCGAGCCCAAGGCGCTGGCCGAGCGCGTCCACCGGCAGATCCTCCAGATCCTAGAGGGCTTCGAGATCGACATGCACTACACCACCACGGAGACCCCCACCCACTACCGCTTCGTTCGGGAGGTCTACGAAAAGGCCGAGAGGAACAGCTACATCTTCCCCCAGGACGAGGAGCGGGCCTACTGCACGAACGACCAAGTGTTCCTAGCCGACCGCTTCATCCAGGGGACCTGCCCCCACTGCGGCTCCCCGAACGCTTATGGGAACCAGTGCGACGACTGCGGGGCCCTCCTGGAGCCCGAGCAGCTCCTCAACCCCATCTGTCGCCTCTGCAACCAAAAGAGCATCGTCTTCAAGCAAACCCGCAACTGGTACTTAGACCTCCCCAAGCTCGAGGACAAGCTCAAGGCGTTCTTGGCCTCGCGAACGTTCAGCGACAACGTCCAGAACTTCACGGAAAATCTGCTCAAAGAGGGCCTGCGCCCCCGCGCCGTGACCCGGGACTTGCGCTGGGGCATCCCCGCGCCCTTCGAGGGGGCCGAGGGGAAGGTGCTCTACGTGTGGGCCGAGAACGCCTTGGGGTACGTCTCGGCCACCATCGAGCACTTCGAGCAGCGGGGCGACCCCGAGGGCTGGAAGCGCTACTGGTTCCCCGAGGACGACGACGAGGTCAAGCACGTCTACACCCAGGGCAAG